>JBBRMO010000019.1:0-12557 GCA_038230815.1 Chthoniobacterales bacterium | reverse complement strand
TTGTTGATCTTGTGCGCGCCCGTATGGAGAAGATCCTCACGCTTGAGGTAGACTTTCGCGCCTCCGAGATTTTTCGTGAGGCGTTCTGCGAGATACAAAGGAGTGGGGCGGCCGGCGAAATCGCGCAGAAGATCGTTGAGTTCGTTTTGAAAAACCGGATCGATCTTCGCGCGTTCGTATTCCGCGGCCAGATCGTTGAGCGCGGACATCAGCGTTTCCGGAACGAACATGCCTCCGTAAGGGCCGAAATGGCCGTGGACGTCGGGAAGCTGTGGAAGGGCGGGCATCGGAAAACGTCCAACGTCCCGCATCGAACGTCCAACGTCGAATTAAGAAGGCCGATGGCCGATCGAAATCAGGATCTTATCGAGGGCGCGACGATGGGGTGAGGGAAGTGGAATCGAATCCAAATCACGAATAGGAAACCAACGCTGAGTCTCGTTACTTTTCCCGGCCCTGGATGGAAGGGGATAGACCGCGAGCGTGATCCGGTGGTGGGTAAACGGAAATTCGGAATGATGGAGCGGCTGGCCGGATTCCGGCTTGCCAGCCAACCGGGGCAGGATCCACATACCGCGCCACCGGTTGTCGGACTGTTCGAGAAGGATGCTGCGGCGGTGCAAGGCAAAGCCGTGGTTTTCGGTGCAAAGTTTCAGAGCGGGCCGTGCTTTTTTTCGGGGAAGAAGCGACGGCGTGGCGGTGGAGCAGAACGTCTTTACCGGGCAGGATAGACAGTTTGGCCGCGCGCCGCAGACGAGCGCGCCCAATTCCATGAGTGCGGAATTATGCCTGCCGGCATGGCGGCCCGGCAGGAGTTGCGCGGCCAAAGACCAGAGCCGCTCGCGCCCGGTGCTCGTGTCGACGGGAGTTCGCACGTCGAAGAGGCGGGAGAGGACACGAGTGATGTTCGCTTCGACGATCGGGACCGGCTCGTCGAAGGCGAAGGTGGCGACAGCATTGGCCGTGTAGCGCCCGATTCCTGGGAGATCACGAATCGAATCAACATTGCGGGGGAATGTGCCGCCATGTTTGTCCATGATGGCGCCGGCCGTCGCGCGAAGGTTTCGGGCCCGCGCATAGTAGCCGAGTCCCTGCCAGGCATGGAGGACATCGTTTTCGGAGGCGCCGGCCAGCGCGGAAAAATTGGGGAATCGCCGGAGCCACTCATTATAATAAGGGATAACCGTTGCGACCTGGGTTTGCTGGAGCATGAATTCGGAGACCAGAATCGCGTAGGGATCGGTGGTACGCCGCCAGGGAAGATCGCGGCCGTGCTGGCGGTACCAAGAATGGAGGACGCGGCGGAAGGACGGAGCGTTCGAAAGAGGATTCAAGCGAATGAAGAAACGTCTAACGCCTGTCGCCTCACGTCTAATGCCTAATTCAGAGTCTTCATTGCACGTCCGGCGGCAGGCGTTAAACGTTAGGCGTTCTCTTCGCCAAGGATGAATTCCTACACTCACCCGCTTACGACGGACCAGGCTGCAAAGCTGCGCTCCCTGCTTCAGGACCTCGGCTTTGAATTCGCCCCCCGGCCCTACACAATTTTCTTCGCCCAGAAAGACAAACTGACCGTCGCGGTTTACGAAAAAGGGCCCAAGATTCTGCTTCAGGGGAAGGGGATCGAGGAATTCGTGCAGTTCCAGCTGGAACCGAAAATTCTCGAACAAGCGAAACTCGGTTACGAGGAGGTTCATTCGCCGGAAATGTTTGAGCCGCATTTTGGAATCGACGAAAGCGGGAAAGGCGATTTTTTTGGCCCACTCGTGATCGCGGGTGTGTATGTCGACCGGGAGATCGCGCGAAAATTTCTCGACGCCGGCATCCAGGACAGCAAGCGGATCGGCTCGGATTCACGGATCCGCGCCCTGGCGAAAATCATTCGGACGACGCCGGACGCGGTGGGCGATACGGTCGCTATCGGGCCGGAGCGGTATAACGATCTCTACGACAAGTTCGGCAACCTCAACAGCCTGCTGGGGTGGGGCCACGCGCGAGTGATCGAGAATTTGCTCGCGAAAAAACCGGATTGCCCTCGCGCGTTGTCGGACAAATTCGCCGACCCCAGCGTGATCGAGAAGGCGCTCCTCAAGCGTGGACAGGCGATCCATCTCGAGCAGCGAACGAAAGCGGAGTCCGACCTGGCAGTGGCGGCGGCCTCAATCCTTGCCCGCGAGGCTTTTATAGACTGGCTGGAACGGCGGGGGAAAGCGATCGGGATCAAACTAGGGCGGGGCGTTTCCGCCGAGGTGAAAGAGGCTGCCAAAAAGCTGGTCCAAGCTGAAGGGGTGGACGCTTTGCGCAAAGTCGCAAAAGTGCATTTCCGGACGGCGCATGAAATAGCGCCGGACCATTATTCTGCCCCGGCTCCACGGCAGGTGTGGCGGAAAAGGGCACCCTCATCCTGACCTTCTCCCTCATGGAGAAGGAAATATGGCGGAGCGTCGCCCCTGACTTACGGGATAGAACTCCCTCTTCCCGGGCGCCAGGGTTGGGGTGAGGGCTTTTGGGGATTCGAGTCCGATCGAAGGGGAAGTGGAGGGGGCAGCCCAAGGCAAGCTTCCTGCTATAACTTTTTACCTCTGACGCGCCCTTTGTGGAAACCAGGCTCCTCATATTGAATGCCGATCCGGTCTTTCAAGACCGGGCTCTGGCCATTCTCGACGAAATCGACGACATCGAGATCCGGGTCGTCCGAACCATGCCTGAGGCTGTTTCCGTTTTGCTGGCAGAAAATTTCGATGGGTTCGTGGTAGAAGGGGAACATCCCGTGGCGATGGACCAGTCCACGAGCGCTCGCCAGCATTTCCCGTCGTTGAAGATCGCTTGCCTCGCTCCGAACGGTGACGACTCTGGCAATGGCGCCACCGCGCAGCAGCAAAAAATCACCCGGATCGCCAGTGGAGGCCCCGAGCGCAGTTTGCGCAGGCAGCTCCAAACCTTTGTTTCGTCGCTCGCCCAGGGGGGCACCCCCGCGGAAGGCATCGATCCCTGCCATTCGTTAATCGGCAATCTCAATCAATTTTCCGCGGCTGAAATCCTGCAGATGAGCTGCCTCGGACAGCGGAGTGGGCGTTTTACGTTCAAATCGGGGCGCGGGAACAGTGAAATTTATCTCGCGCACGGCTCGGTGCGACACGCGGTCTACGGGTCGCTCGAAGGCGAATCCGCCGTTGCCGAAATTTTTCGGTGGCGTCAGGGCAGGTTCTATTTCGAAGAAGGCATCATCAGCCAGGTGCAGACCGTCGATCGGCCGTGGGCGCACCTCCTGATCGACAATTTACAAAAACTTGACGAGACCCTCGAACTTTCCGCCACCGGCCCGTTATGAGAGACAAAGCCCTCGAAACCCAGCTCCGATTGCTGACCCTTCAGTTGGATAACTGGAAGAAACTGCACGACCTGATCACCTACGGTCTGGACAAGGCGCGCCCGATTATTTCCGCGGAACAGGAGCGGCAATTCACCGAAATCCGGGCCAATCTCCTGCAGGAAACCGAGCACGTGTTTGGGGTCCTGGGGGTTCTCGCCGAATTGTCCGGTCGGGCCATGAACGTCCTCCAGCGCGGCGTGTCGGTGCGGGGCGTGCGCGAGCTTTCGAACGAGGAGGTCCGTCGTCTGGAAGGCGAGTGGAACGGGGTTTTTACCAGGCTGGGCGTGGTCCAGGGGCAATTGAAATCCCGCCGCAAGTCGCTCGCCGAGCAGAGTAAGGTAACCTATTACTTTGGGCGTCTTTTCAGTCGTCCGGCGACGGCTTAGGGCCAGTCGAGCGCTAAAAAACGCAGCGGATCGCCCAGGCGCGGGCGCTCTAATTGCAAATTGTTGCAATTCCTTCCCACCGGCTTAGTACCGGGAGACGATTACTTTGTGTATGCCAAAGCTCACTAAGAGGGACATCGTTGTGGCCATCAGCAATCAGACAGGGATGGTGCAACACGACGTTTTTGAGGTCGTGCAGCGCACGCTCGACCACATTACCAGTAGCCTCGCAAATAATGTAGCCGTGGAATTGCGTAATTTCGGGGTGTTTCAAACGCGCCTGACCAAACCGCGCGTGGGCCGTAACCCCAACGAACCAGGCAGCAGCTTCGTGATTCCGCCGCGGGCGACCGTCAAATTCAAGGCTGGCAAAATCATGCGCCAGCGCGTAGAAAAGCTTTCACGCGAATTGAAGGAAGCATCCGAGCGGAAAGCGGCTGAGCAGTCCACCGCGACCGCGGCGCCTTAAAATAGATAGAACCGTTCGATTGTCCTGGCTTCCCCCGGGAGGAACGGATCCGCCGGTTCCCGGATTTCAGGACGCCCGGCATGCGTTTTCCCCATTCAGGACTGGATCACTCCCGCCGGTTCTGCCAGCAACACTTGGATCGCCTCATCGAGTCGATCGAAATTGATCGGCTTCGTCAGATGTTCGGAGAAGCCGGCAGCGCGCGCGCGGGTCACGTCGTTCTCCATCCCAAAGCCGCTGAGCGCGATTCCACGCAGGTTCCTGATGGTGCTTAGCTCTTCCATCAGCTCATAGCCGGACCTGTCGGGCAGGCCAATGTCGCTGATCACGAGGTCGAACTCCTGATGGGCTGCTTTCTCCGCCGCTTGATCCGCGGTATGCGCCACAGTCACTCGGTAACCGCGCCGTTCGAGCATCATCTTCATTCCAGTGCAGGTGTCGATGTGATCGTCGACTACCAACACGCGTGGACCCGAGCCCTTGACCTGCGCTGCCTTCAAGGCGGCCTGCTTTGGCCCACTTACTTCTGGACGAGCGGCCACAACCACTGGCGCGGGAACGGTCGAGAGGATGACGACGAAAGTGGCGCCTCGATTTTTTCCATGGCTTTCGGCTTTGATGACTCCGCCATGGGCGTTGACCATCGCCTTGGAAATCGCAAGACCGAGGCCGAGCCCGCCGAAGCGCCGGGTAATGGAACTTTGGCCCTGCTCGAACGCGTTGAAGATGCTCTCCATCTGGTCGGCCTCAATTCCGATGCCGGTGTCGGTTGTGCGAATCTCAATTTTGTCCGGGGTCGGGTTCAGGGTCTCGATGACGATCCGGCCCTTGACCGGGGTGAATTTCACGCTGTTTTTGATAAGGTTCCAAAAGACCTGCTGCAACCGCGCGGGGTCACCCTCGACGAAGGCCTGCTCGGCCCGCAGGCGGAATTCGATCTTCAACTCTTTCGCGGCGATTTCCTCGCGGCAAATCTCGGAAGAGCGTTGCAGGATTTCGTGGATGCTGGCCGTTTCCAGGCTGAGTTGGAGCTTGCCTTTGGAAATTCGCGTCACGTCCAGCAGATCGTCGATGAGGCGCGCTTCGAGTTCGACGTTGCGGCGAATGACCTCGAGGGCACGGCGAACTTCCGGCGAATCCCCGGCGCTTGCTTCGAGCTCGCCGACCATGGCGATGACGGGCGAGAGGGGATTCCGCAGCTCGTGCGAGAGGAGGGCGAGGAACTGGTCCTTGGCCGCGTTCGCGCCGATGAGTTCGTGGCGCAAGGTCATGTCGCGCGTCTTATCTTCGACCAGGTAAAGGACGCCCTGGATCGTTTCCTCGGAAGTTTGGAGCCGGAGAAGATTCACGTTCACAAACCGCGGCAGTCCATCGCGATCAACGAACGAGTGCTCGACGATTTGATAGGGTGCGCCAAACGCCAGGACCCGCTCAATCGCTTCGCCCGGCGCGATCTTCACTTCGTCGTAAATCGCTTCGTAAATATCGCGGCCTTCCGGGAGCCCGCCGAATCGTTTTGCCATGTCGATGAACGCCTGGTTCGCCTGCAGAAAATGGCGTGATTCAGGGTCGACCAGCGCGATGCCGCTCGGCATGTTGGCCAGGATCTTCTCGTTGAAAATTACTTCGCGCTCGATTCGCTGCGACGCTTCCGCCTGGCGACGTGCGACTCTCCCGGCCAGCCAGGCCGCGACGGCCGTCACGACGATCAGCCAGAGAGCGGGAATGGTGATCTTATCCAACAAATCCCGGACCGGCTTGTAGGCGACGGCCTTCGGCTGCTCGACGTAGGTAATCCAGCCGGTGCTGTCGACGGGGGTGAATGAATACAGGTTTCCGCCCCGCTCGATGGCGCCGGTCTTAAGCGTGCGAATCTCGTCGATGATTTTCGCCAGCCGGGAAGGTGCGGCTCCCTGGTTTGGAGCGAAGTTACTCGCAAAAAGGGGCGCACCCGTTTGGTCGACGATCTGACAAATGGATTGGTCGGCGAAATCGATCGAAGACAATCGTTTCCCCATTCGTTCGACCAGGACCCAGACGCCGAGATACCCGGCGACATTGCCCTCCGGCGTCCGGACGGCGCCGACGATAACGGTGGCCATCCGGCCATCCGGTAAACGCGGATGGACGGGCGAGACAAACACGTCCGGAGACTCCAGGGCGCCTTCGCGCCAGAGAGAGCTGGAAAAATCCTGGGTCGCCGCCGGGGCGATGGCCGGGATGGAGGCGATCAACTGGCCATCGGTTCCAGTGATGAACATGCCGTCAATTCGCGGATGCGAATAAAAGGTTTGGGCCAGCCATTGCTGCGCGCCAGTCGCGCCGGTTCCGCTCAAAATCTTCGAAACATCCGGCTGTGTCTGGTAATACTCGATCACGCTGCCCGTATGGCTGAGGTCGTCGCCGACGAGATGGGCGATCAATAGCACGAAAGTCTGCCGATCGTGGAGGATCTTGGTTTCGAGGGTGTTGGTGAGGATGGTGTAGGAAACCACCAGCATCAGGATGGAGGGAAACCAGCCCGCCAGCAGGATCGCGATGACAATGTTGTAGCGGGCCAGCCGGTCACGGTCCCGCCGCTTGAGGTGGGCGAGGAATGGAATCGAATGGATCCAGGACATCGCGGGGCAAAACTCGGCTCTCTCTCTGGTCGCGGCAAGGCCGGAAATACGTTCGGCTCAGCGGCCCCTAATCGGCGGCGGCGATAGCCAGATTCAGTTCCTTTGCCTGGGCGTGCAGCGTTTTCACGTCTTCCAGGCTTAACTTTTCGGGCGCACGATTGAGCAAGGTGCCGATCGCGCCGACGCCGGTGCGAATTTTTTCAAAGAGCGGTTTATGGGCTACGGCGGGCGGCAACGTCTTTATTTCCTCCGCGAAATAATTGATCAAATCGCGTTGCCAGAGGACCGCCGCCCGGTCCGGGGTATAAGTGCCCTCGACCGCACCGGCACAGATCTCGAGCCCGCGCAGCCACCCGCCCAGACTGATCAGGTGGGCCATTTTTTGGTCGCGCAACTCGGTCATTGCCTGCTCGACGTCCTCCTGGGTCGAGATCAATTCCCGTCGGACTGCCGGCCAGGCGCTCTTCTTTCCCAGCTCCGTGAGGCTCGCGCTGTGGCGCATGACCCGGTCGCCCACGCCGAGGCTGCGGGCCTGCCGCAACAAAACCCGACCGAGGTCTTCCACCAAATTGTTTTTCTGTGATTCGACAATCAGGAAGCCGTCGGCCACGAGTCCGCCGAAAACCAGGCCCATTTGTTCTCGGCTGGCATGCGCACCCTGGGGGAAATCGCGCCTGAGTTGTTCGAACGGCAGGGGCTTGAGATCGTCGAGTTGCTGAAAAATTTCGGCCACGGATGGGGCAGTATAGGGATTGACCCCGAGCTCTTCGCGCTCATGCTCGGCCGGATTTTCCGTCGGTTCCTGCCCGGAAAGAGGGTCACCGCGAAGGGATATCAACAGCGCTGCAAACATAATTAGGAGGTGGCGCGCGCTGGAAATGCCTTTCATCCTTATCTGAATCGAGGCCCGACCGTCTGCCGCTTGCCTGCCGAAGGGTGGCGGCCTGAGCTCGACGCAGCCGCTCCTTTGTCCTCCAAAAATGTCTCCGCTTTCCACGGGCAAACTCCGGATTTTTTGATTTGACGGACGCGACGGAAGCGGCATCATGTCGCCCTGCTCCGGGTAAACCTTCGGGGCAGGTTCTCTAATCCGTTATGCAAGGAAGCCTCGCCTCGATCATCTGGACCATCTGCTACATGAGTGTGCTGGTCGGCCTTTCCGCTTATGGAATTCATCGTTACGTCATTATATACCTTTTCTTGAAGCACCGGAAGCGTGGGGTGGTGCCGGCGGGCCATTTCGACCAGCTCCCGAAGGTGACGATGCAGCTGCCAATCTTCAATGAGGTGTATGTGGTGGAGCGTCTCCTCCGTTCGGTGAGCGAGATCGATTACCCCAAGGACCTTCTCCAAATCCAGGTGCTGGACGATTCGACGGACGATACGCGGCAGCTCACGGCTTCGTCTGTGGTGGAATTGCAGAGCCGCGGGTTCAACGTCGAGCTGATCCACCGCACCGATCGGACCGGTTTCAAAGCAGGCGCTTTGGAGACAGGATTAATCTCCGCGGAGAGCGATTTCGTCTGCATTCTTGACGCCGATTTTGTTCCCCAGCCGGATCTTTTGCAGAAGACGATTCATTTCTTCACCGACCCCAAGGTTGGGATGATCCAGACGCGCTGGGGCCATCTGAACCGCGGCTACTCGCTGCTTACCCGCGTCCAGGCAATGTTCCTCGATGGCCATCTCCTCCTGGAGCAAACCGCGCGCAGCCGCAGCGGCCGTTTCTTTAATTTCAATGGGACCGCCGGTCTCTGGCGCCGATCGTGCATCGAAGAGGCTGGGGGCTGGCAGCACGATACCCTTACGGAAGATCTGGACCTGAGCTATCGCGCGCAGCTTGCGGGCTGGAGATTCATTTTCCTGCCGGACGTAATCACGCCCGCCGAGTTGCCCGTCGATATGAACGGGTTCAAATCGCAGCAGCATCGCTGGACCAAGGGTTCGGTTCAGACTTGCAAGAAATTGTTGCCCACGATCTGGCGCAGCCATTTGCCGCTCACGATTAAGATCGAAGCGACCGCCCATCTCACTTCGAACTTCGCCTACCTCCTTCTCGCGTGCCTCTGCGTGCTTCTCCATCCCTCCGCTGGGGGACCCCAAGTCGGCTGGATGCGCACTTTGCTCCTCGACGTGCCGATCTTCATGACCGCTTCGGTTTCAGTCGCAGTCTTTTATATCTGCGCCCAGCGGGAGCTTCATCCGCGGACCTGGATGAAGGAAATTCTTCTCCTGCCTGCGCTCCTCGCCCTCGGCGTCGGCCTCTCCATCAATAATGCCCGGGCCGTCCTGGAAGCGGTCTTCAATCACAAATCGGATTTCGCGCGCACTCCAAAGTACGGGATCGAACGCAAAGCGCAGACGTGGCGCTCCTGCAAATACATGCCGCTCAAGTCTCTTCTGCCGTTCGCCGAAATGGCGTTTGCGGTTTATTTCACTTATTTCGTCTGGTTCGCAATCCAGCACGGACAGTTCCTTTCCGTGCCGTTCCTGGCCATGTTCCAAATCGGCTTTCTTTACGTTTCGCTCTCCTCTTTCAGCCAATGGATGCCCCGGGTGACCTTCGGCGGCGAGCGCGCGGCGGCGACAATTCCCGCGTGACAACAGGCGAAATCCTAGTAAGAACCTCGTCATGCCCCGCCTTTCCCTGGTGCTGCTAGCGCTGATTGCGCTCGCTCCCGGTTTGCGCGCCCAAGGTCCCAGCCGCGTTATCATTAGCGTCAAAGATCAAAAGCTCATGCTGATGGGCAACGGCGCGCGGCTCGCGACCTATCCGGTTTCAACTTCGAAGTTCGGCGTCGGTGATAACTGGGGACACATGACGACCCCCCTCGGATTTCTCCAGGTCGCGGAAAAAATTGGCGACCACGCCCCGGTGGGAGCGGTCTTCCGCAATCGACGTTTCACCGGCGAAATTCTCAAACCGAATGCTCCCGGGCGCGATCCTGTCATCACCCGGATCATCTGGTTGCGGGGTCTCCAGGCCACCAACGCCCACGCGTTCAGCCGTTGCATTTACATTCATGGGACTCCGGAGGAACGAACGATTGGCCGGCCGGCGAGCTACGGTTGTATCCGGATGAAGTCGCGCGATGTCACGGCGCTTTACGCCCAATTGCCGGTCGGGACTGTCGTGGAAATCGTCAATGACAGGCTTCCGAAGGTTCCGGATGCTCCGCGGGGCGCGGTCTTCTCTGGCGAGGCGCCCAAGCCCGAACCGAAAGCCGAGCCGGAAACGATCGCGAACGAGACGGAAGCGCCTGCCTCCAAGCCCTCGGAGAAACCGTCCCGCACCGTCCGCAAGAATCTGAAGGAGCAGCCGCACTTCGGTCGCAGCGCGTAGTTTTGCGGCCGCCGAACCTGCCTTGACAGGGCGGGAGCCCTCCGCGAGCCTCCACGCCTCACAAATTTTACCATGGCTAACACTCGATCCGCTTCCAAACGCGCCCGGCAGACCACCACGCGCGCTCTTCGTAATCGTAGCGTCCTCACCCGCCTGCGCGGAATGCAAAAGGGCGTTTCCGCCGGCGGTGCCAAACCGGAACCGAAAGACGTGCACGCGATGATTTCGGCGATCGATAAGGCGGCCAAGCGCGGCATCATTCACAAGAACGCCGCGAAACGGCGCAAGGCGCGTTTGAACAAGTCGTTAGGTAGCGCTTCGACCGCGGCTGCGGCGTAGGCTTGCGCTGCAGTTTAGGAGGGTTAGAATTTAACCGATGATTCCCGCTCTTCTTCTCATCGTCGCGGCCGTCGCTTATCGGATTGTGACCGGTCTCGCCATCACTTCGGGCTCCACCTGGCTGTCGAATTTCGCGCCGCTCGCAGCGATCGCACTCTGCGGCGCGGCCTATTTCCCGGCCCGCTACAAGTTCACCGTCCCGCTCATCGCTCTCTTCATTTCCGATATCGTGCTGAACATTCACTACAGCGCCCCGATGCTCGATCCGCTCATCGGGGGTCGTTATCTGGCCCTGATCGTCGTGGGCTGCCTCGGTCTCGCGGTGGCAAATCGCCCTTCCTGGAAGACGCTGTTGCCTGCCTCTCTCGCCGGCTCGGTCTTGTTTTACGTCATCACGAACGCGTTAGCCTGGCTGAGCGATCCCGGTTACGCCAAGAATCTGGCCGGCCTCGTCCAGGCGCTCACCCTCGGTCTGCCGCAATTCAGTTCCACCCCGAGCTGGATGTTTTTCCGGAACTCGGTCCTGAGCGATCTGCTCTTCACCGGGCTCTTCATTCTCTGCCTGAAATGGGGTCGCACGCCGGTGCCTGCCCGCGCGCCCTCCGCCCTGCCGCGCCCCATTTAATCCGGCCATGTCGCAGCCGGAGCAACGCGACGAGGTCGAAATGCTCTCGCTGATGCTGTTGATCCGGCGTTTCGAGGAGCGCGCGAGTCAGCAGTATCAGGCTCAAAAGATCGGCGGCTTCTGCCATCTTTACATCGGCCAGGAGGCCGTCGTCTGCGGAGCGGTGGCGGCGGCGCGGCCGGATGACTATCTGATCACGGCCTATCGAGACCACGCGCACGCCCTCGCTCGCGGGACCAGCGCGAATGCCTGTATGGCGGAGCTTTTCGGCAAAGCGACCGGCTGTTCGCGGGGACTGGGTGGTTCGATGCATTTTTTCGATCGCGAGCACCACATGTATGGCGGACACGCCATCGTGGCGGCGCACGTGCCGCTCGCCGTGGGAATGGCGTTCGCGTCGAAGTATCGGGAGGAAGATCGGGTGACGCTCTGCTTTTTCGGCGACGGCGCGATCAACCAGGGATCGTTCCACGAAGCCCTGAACCTGGCCGCGCTCTACAAGCTGCCGGTTGTTTTCATTTGCGAGAACAATCTGTTCGCGATGGGAACGAGCGTGGAGCGCTCCACCTCGCTAAAGGAAATCGTCGATCGGGCGGAGGGCTACGATATCCCCGGCACGGTCATCGACGGGATGAACTTTCGCGAGGTGCGCGACAAGCTTTCGGAGATCATCGGGGCGATCCGCGGAGACCCGCATCCGGCATTTGTTGAAATCCGGACGTATCGATATCGCGGTCATTCCATGTCTGATCCCGCGAGCTATCGCACGAAGGAACAGCTCGAAAAATATCGGCTCGACGATCCGATCACCCGCCTGCGCGCGCAGCTCACTCGTGAGGAAAAACTCACGAACGAGCAATTCGACCGGCTCGATAAAGGGGCTAAGGAGATTGCGCTCGCGAGCGTCAAGTTTGCCGAGGAAAGCCCGGAACCGCCCCTCGAAAAGCTTTACGATTATACATATGCAATGGAGCCGGCCCGCTCTCGGGCCGGAGGAAAAGAGTCCGCCTCACCTCACCGGCCCGGAGGCGAGCCGGCTCCAAAAGAGGAAAACGCCGCGTGAGAGAGATAACCTACCGCCAGGCGCTCAACGAGGCGCTCGCCGAAGAGCTCGAGCGCGACCCAAATGTTTTTTTGATGGGTGAGGAAGTCGCGGAGTACAACGGCGCCTACAAAGTGAGCCAGGGATTGCTCGAACGGATTGGACCGAAGCGCATCATCGATACGCCGATCAGCGAAAACGGATTTGCCGGCATGGGCGTCGGCGCGGCCATGGTGGGATTGCGGCCGATCATCGAATTCATGACCTTCAGTTTTTCCCTGGTGGCCTTCGATCAGGTCGTGAATAACGCGCCGAACATGCTCACGATGTCGGGCGGCCAGTTCAATATCCCGATCACG
>JBBRMO010000018.1:0-12637 GCA_038230815.1 Chthoniobacterales bacterium | reverse complement strand
TTCTCGAACCGGTAGCGGTTCTTGAGTTCCTTGCGGAGATACGTGTTCTCGCGGAGCGCCGCCTGGTAATCGAGCGCCCGCTGAACGGTCATCTGGAGCTCATCGATCTTAAACGGCTTCGTTACGTAATCGTACGCGCCCATTTTCATGGCTTCGACCGCCGTCTCGACCGATGCGTAAGCGGTGATCAGGATGACCGCGGTCTGCCGATGATGTTCGCGCACGTGGCGGAGGACGTCGAAGCCCGTCATTGTCTCCATCTTGATGTCCGCGATCACGACTTGCGGCCCGATCGCATCAAGCTGCTCGATGGCTTTTGGGGCGGAATTAAAGGGGAACACCTGATGGCCTTTTTCCCGGCAGAGCGTTACAATGACCTCCACCATGGCGGGTTCATCATCGATAATTATGATCTTAGCCATACTCGCAGGGCGGAGAATATTTCAGAATTGAGAAAAGGAAAGCGAAATTGAGAAACTCAACGGCTCTAGGCCTTCAAGAGCGTTTTCACGGCGGAGAGCAAGTCTTCGTTGTTATTTGTGGAAGGATGCTGAGCGCTGAGGACTTTCCGAGGGCTTCGACGGGGCATTCCGCCTGCATTCTGGCGGCGGCGAATTGGCGCGATTCGCAGCTCGCGGCTGACCGCCGAGATGAAAATTGCGGGTCGAGGTGACAACGCGAAGATGACCTATCCGCTTGCCGGTGCGCGGACAAGGGCCATGTGGTCACGCCGCGGTCAAGACTTCACCGTTCACCATCATCCAGGGAACCGTTTCCTCGAATCCGACGATGTTCTCGAAAACGTCGGAACGCGGCGAGATCGGCAAAGCGATCAGATCCGCATGAGCTCCCGGGCAAATACGTCCGAGCAAGCCCCCCTGCCCAATCGCGGCCGCTCCGTTCACCGTTGCCATCTCCACTGCCTGCCGCGGCGAAACGCCCGCTTCTTCGCGCATTAATTCCCGCATCTCCGCGAACAGGCTCAGGTTCGAATTGCTCGCCAGACTGTCGGTGCCGAGACAGATGTTGAAACCCAGGGCGCGCAGGCGTTGGAGGGCAAACGGGGCGTGCGCGAAGAACCCGTGGCTGCGCGGACAGTGGGCGATCTGAAACCTGGGTGCAGTGGAGAGCAATTCGAAGTCACCGGCATCGATTTCATTTAAGTGCGCGATGATCCAACGCGGTTCGATTGTTCGGGTTCGAAGGAAAAGCGAAAGGGGTGTCTCCTTCCCGCAGTCATCCATCGGCCGGCCGATCTCCTTAAGAAAAGAGAAGGCCGCGCCGTTCGCGTCTCGAAACATTTGCATTTCCTCGCGTGACTCCGCGAGATGCGTGGTCAGTAAGACATTTTCCTGGCGGGCGATCTTTTCGCACTGCGCATATAATCGCGCCGAGGCCGTGAAGGGTGCATGCGGCGCCAGTCCCCAGTGGGTTGCGAACCTCAAGAATTCGACTGCGTCATCCACGATTCGATTCGCCTGTTCGGGATTTCGCACATCTATCAGTTCACCGAACCACCACGTTCTTAGCGGTGCTTCGATGGTTCGAATGAGATCAGGGCATGCAGTGAGATTGGCGATTGTCGTCGTTCCGAATCGTTGCGCCTCAGCGAACCCGGCGTCGATCGAATCGATGTAATCCTGCGTGGCGAGTTTTGCCTTTTCGGCGTTGATCGCTCGAATCCAGCCGGAGAAAGAACGGGACGGGGGAATTTTCCCTCGGAGCATCGTGTAGTCGAGATGGCAGTGCCCATTGATCAAGCCGGGCATCAGAATCCGGTCGCCGAGGTCGAAGGTTTCGCCGGATTGGCCTGATCTGATTTTGTCGAACCGTCCGATGCCGGTGATCTTGTCCCCGGAAACTTGCACGGCGCCGTTCTCGATTGGCTCACCCTCCATCGAAACGACAATGCGCGACCGAATGATCATCGGCCTGCCTGGACGACGCGCCGCGCTTCGGCGACGAGGAGATTGCACGCTTCCTGGCAGAGTAACGGGATGACCCTACTGTTCGCGCCCGCCTGGTCATGGCCTGGTTCGAATTTCTCGCGCGGCAGTTTCGTCGAGGGCAAAGTTCCGGTTCTGTCTCGGTGCCACAGAATTGCGCGAAGACAGCCGCCGTTTGACCGGCAGAAATCGGCGATTAGTTCATCGGCCTCTTCTTCACCGATTTGCGCCGCGATCCGATACATCCCGGATTGCCGTTCGAGTGTTTCGCGAAATGGCGTCGTGGCGAGGTCTCCGTTTTCGAAGGCGAAAAATGCCGCCTGTCGGCCGGGATAAAAAGAATCCAGCGTCAGTCGCAGCTCTTCCAGGTCGGACACATTTATTATCCAGCCATGCCGCAGATTTGGAGCTGTCTTCAGCGGACGATAATTTTCCGCGTCGTCGAACCTTGCCAGCTCGTCGGCCTGCTTCGCTCCATGGTGAATCGTGAGGTCAGCGCGCCCGCTGTCGTCGCGGTGCGTAAGTTGAAACGTTCCGTCGGAGAAAGATTCGATCGCGATCTGTCCGATGCAGCGCAGCCCGGTTGTGATCCAATTTCCGAGCGCGCGTTCCTGCGCGAGAGCGCTCACTTCAAGGCGTGTGCAATCAGAAACGCCGCGTGCTCGAGAAAATCCCGATCGTTCTCGGTGAACGCATTGATCTTTTCGCTCTCGACGTCGATGAGGCCCACCACCTTGTCGGCCTCGGTTATCACCGGCACGACGATCTCCGATTGGGTACTGCCGAACGTTGGCAAATAGCGCGGATCCTTGTGGACGTCCGCTACCATGATCGCCTGCTTCGATTCAAGCGCGGCGGCTGCCAGGCCTTGCGTGATCGGGAACCGAGGATACGCCGGCGGGCATTTCCCGGTCTTCCCGACGATGGCAAAATCGTCGCGGATGATCTTATAGATACCGACCCAGCGATAATCACAGGCCGCCCGGATCATCTCGGCCATGGCGCAGAGGTGGCCGGGCTTCTTCGCTCCGGCCAGCACGAACGCGCCAAGTTCCTGCAATCTCTTCCCAATCTCGCCCGTTGCTTCCATTTAACCCTTAATTGCGTGAGAAAATTTACGAGGCCGATCGCGACAGCTGCTTTCCCGGCGCCATGGCCTGTTCAATGATCACATCGGCAAATCTGGAGTCGGTTCCTATCGCTGTCGAATAGAAGAGTGAGCGGCCCTGAATCTCATGGGCTCCGGACGCCATCCGCCCCTCGGCTGCCTCGAGGCCGAGCAATGCCGGAATGTCTTCGTAGCTATGTAATCCATCGGAAATAAAAAATGGGACGACCACGACATTGCGCGTTTCCGTCAGGTTTAACCAATCCGAGACCAGCGGCGGTTCTTCCATGTAGACGTTAAGCACTGCCGCATAAAGGCCGCGCTCCCGGATTTTTTCCGCCTGCAACTTCGCGGCGGTCGCGCTGTTTTCGTTTAAGCTCGTCCCGTGGGCGGCGATGAGCAGAGTCGTCTCACTGGCAGGGACCCCACGCGCGACTTCCTGGGCGCGCTCCAGCAAGTGTCGGGTCATGCTTTCGTGGTTACCGACCGGTTCGCAGTAATTCCAGATTTGCCCGTCGGTCCGCTCAGTCTCCGGCCCATTCAACTCGAGTTCGCGGGGAATTACCGTACGGGTAAAATACCCTTCGCTAATGAAATTCGGAACGATGTAAACCTCGCGGATCGCCGGGTCGCGAAAGAAAAAGCGGGCGTCGCGCAGACTCGGCTCTTCTTTCCAGAAACAGCAGGCGACATCCGCGAAAAGATGCCGCGCCCGGATCGAAGCAGCATGCATCAACGTCGGCGTACTGGAGGCCGGATTTACGGTTGAGCCGTGGCCCACGATGAGGAGCGCACTGGATGAGTCGGAAGGCACGACGAAAATGTCCAACGTCCAACGCGGAACGTCCAACGGCGAATGAGCAGGGTCATCCCGAGCGAAGTCGAGGGACCCCGCGAAGCGTCGTTCGACATGACACGGGATCCCTCGGCCGCAGGCTCGGGATGAAGGCAGGTCGGCGTTGGCCTTTTCTCGTTCTCTCATTATGCTGATTTCCCATGCGCTTCCGCACCTACAAAAACACCGACCTCCGGGTCAGCGAAGTTGGTTTCGGTCTCTGGACGATCTCGACCGGCTGGTGGGGCCAGTTCACGGAAGGCGAGGCGATCGCGCTCATGCACAAGGCTTTCGACCTGGGCGTTACCCTCTTTGACGCGGCCGATACCTACGGCAATGGCCTTAGCGAAGAATTGATTGCAAAAGCGTTCCCGAATCAGCGCGACGAAATCGTCATCGCGACGAAAGTCGGGTACGATTTTGTCACCCATGGCGACTCTCGCGGTCGCGGTCAGCGGGAGATTCCGCAGGATTTTTCGCCGGAAGGGATCGTCCGCGCGACCGAAGCAGCGCTGAAGCGGCTGAAAACGGACCGGATCGATTTATTGCAGCTGCACAATATTCGGATGGAACAGGTCTACGACGACGCTCTCTGGACGACGCTCGAACGACTGAAAGCGACCGGAAAGATCCGCTATTTCGGCATCGCGCTCGGCCCGGCGGTGGGCTGGCTTTATGAAGCGGTAAATTGCATCCGGGAGCGCAACCTGACCAGCGTTCAGCACATCTACAATCTGCTGGAACAGCATCCCGGGCGCGCCGTGCAGGAGGCTGCAACCGACGCGGAAAAAGACACCATGTTCCTTATTCGGGTCACGCATTCGTCCGGCATGCTCGAGGGGCGATACAGCGCTGAAACCATTTTCCCACCGAATGATCACCGGAATCATCGGCCGCGGAGTTGGTTATTGAAAGGCGTGAAAAAAATCGATCGCCTCCGTTTTCTGGAAAATTCCGAGCGCACCCTGGGCCAGGCAGCGTTGCAATGGTTACTCGCGGATGACCGGGTGGCGTCGACGCTGCCCAATATTTACGAAGAAGCGCAGCTCCTGGAGTTTGCGAAAGCTTCGGACTGTTCTCCACTCAGGAGCGACGAGATGGAGAAGATAGCCGGGCTTTACGACGAGAATTTCGGCGTCGAACGCGAGGAACCGAAGTTTAAGGGAACGATGGAATTACCGGAAGCCGCGGAAGCCGCCGCGGTATAGTCCTACGCTGATTCCTGGTGTCCTTCGCCGTCTGCAGGACGCAGGATGACGCGTATCACCTAATCCCCCGGGTCTTCCTCGACCGGCTCGGCCTTTCTCACCGGCGTTTCTCCCGGTTCCGTGCGCCGCCTCTTTCCGTTCTCCTTGTAGAGGTCCTTCAAGATCATCCCGATCATCGGGGCCGCCGCCGAGCCCCCATGCGCTTTGCTTCCGACATCACCCTCGTAAAGCGCCGCGAACGCATACTGCGGTTTCTGCGCCGGCACGAACCCGGCAAACCACGCGGCCGTCCGTTCCTTGTTTTTCGGTCCCCACTGCGCGGTCCCGGTTTTCCCTGCGACCTCCACGCTCTCCAAGCTGGCTTGATGGGCCGTTCCGGCCGGAGCGTTAACGGCGTTGATCATCCCTGTCCGCACTTGCGCCATCGTGTCAGCCGACGCGCCGAGCGTTTTTTTCTCACGGACCTGAAATGCCGTTACGATCTCATTATCCACCGTTTGCACCTGCTCCACGAGCCGGGTCTGATAAAATGTTCCGCCGTTGCCGATGATCCCCATCGCCTGCGCCATTTGCAATGGCGTCGTCTGCATGTCGCCCTGGCCGATCGACAGGTTCGCGATATCGCCGTTCAGCAATTTCCGGCCGTGAGTCGCTTTCATGTATTGGTCGTTAGGCACGCGCCCTTCCACTTCGCCTCGCAGGGGGATTCCGCATTTTGCGCCGAATCCAAGCCGCTGGGCCCATTCCAGAATCGGCTCCGAGCCCGTCTTGATCCCAACCTGGTAAAACCAGGTGTCGCAGGATTCCGTCATCGCTTCCACGAAGTTGAGCGGACCGCGGTCGGTCTTCTTCCAGTTGTGAAACAACACGTTGCCGATTTGAATTGAAGGAACGCAGTTAAATTCGTCGTCGGACCGAATCGTCCCGCTCTCGAGCGCGGCGATGCCGACCGCAACTTTGAATGTCGACCCCGGGGGATAGGAGGAGCGGAAGGCGCGCGGTAAAAGCGGAATATCAGGATCGTCCTGGAGTGCCTTGAATTTTTCGGCCGAGATGTTGGGGGTGAACGCGTTCGGGTTGTAGGTGGGCCAGGAAGCCATCGCGAGGATGTCGCCGGTGTTTGGATCAACCACCACGATCGCGCCGCGTTTCGCCTTCGCCTCGAGCGCTTTCTCGGCGAGTTCCTGGAGGTGGAGATCGAGTGTTGTGACCACCGTATGGCCCGGGATCGGTGGAGTCGTTATTTTTTCCGACGTTTTCCGGCCATCCTTGTCGAAGGTGATTTTGTATTCGCCGTGCTTTCCGGTCAGGACCTGGTTGAAGGTTTGTTCGAGTCCTTCCCGGCCCTCCGTTTCCGGCCAGAGGACTTCGTGGTTGTCGATGATCCCGTCCGGGTTGCGTCCGGTCTTGCCGCTGTAACCGATGATTTGCCCGGCGGTTTTTCCGTTCGGGTAAATACGGACGTAGTAGGGCCGCAGCGCCATTCCTGCCGGCAGCCGCGTTTTCACGTCGTCCGATTCCTTGTCACTGAGATTCTGTGCGATCTCGAACGGCAGGATCCCGCGATTGTGGTAATGCCGCTTGATCAGGTCGTCGGAAATTTTCAACGGTCGGCCGAGTAATTTTTCGGCGGCCTGGATTTTTTCGCGGACGTAGGCGAGCAGCTGCGGATCGGAAAAATCGAGTGGGGTCGGGAAATTGATCGCGAGATTATAGCTCAGCCGATTTTGAGCGAGGGGCGCGCCGTTGCGATCCGTGATCAGGCCTCGCGGGGCGGGAATATCCAGAACATAAGTGCGGGCCAGCTTCTGGGTCTCAAAAGTCGGGATGATCGTTTCTTCAAAGGGGGAGGCGTTAGGGGCGGGTGACGGACTCTCCGTTTGAGCGTCCAATCGTCGACCCGTGACAAGCAGGCAGCAGGAAAGCAACAACGTAGTCCCGCGCAAATTCACAGGGCCAAATGTGCTGCCCCCCGTTGAATCGACAAGCAGAAAGGTAGGGCGCCGTGCTGCAGCGTCCGCTCACCTGCAGAGCACACTCTCCCCACGGACGCCGCAGCACGGTGTTCCTGCCCTAGTGCCGCTCGAGAAAACGATGAACATCCTGCGCCAATTTTGGCCCAATCCCTTCTGTCGCAGCGATCTGTTCGACCGTCGCTTTGCGGAGCCGGTTCACCGAACCAAATTGTCGCAGCAGTAGATTTTTTCGGTTCTGACTCACCCCGGGGCAATCGTCGAGAATGCTTTCGCCGATGCGCTTCTTCATCAGAAGCTGATGATAGGTATTGGCAAAGCGATGCGCCTCGTCGCGAATTCGTTGGAGCAGCCGCAAAGCACCTGAATCCGGCGGCAGAACCAATGGTAAGGCCCGGCCGGGCCGATAGATCTCTTCGTATTCCTTCGCCAGCCCGATAATCGGCAGCTCGTGCAACTCGAGACGCTGCAATTCCCGGCATGCGGAAGATAATTGTCCCTTGCCTCCGTCGACGATGATCAGGTCCGGCAAGCGAACCGAAAAAACCGGAGATCGGAGACCGGCAACCGGAAAGTTTTCCAGTCGCCGCGCTGTCTCCATCTGCGACTCCTGCGAATGCTCCGCCGAATAATCGATGATCGTCCCGTCCTCCTTTCCGGTCTCCGGTTTCCGCTTTCCGGTCTCAAGTAGCACCCGCGAATAGCGCCGCCGGACCACCTCGGCCATGCTGGCAAAATCGTCCTGTCCTTCGACGGTCCGGATGCGGTATCGCCGATAATTGTCCTTGTCGGGAACGCCGTTGCGGAAGCAGACCATCGAGGCCACGACGTGGGTCGTGGAAATATTTGAGATGTCGAAACATTCCATTACGACGGGCAGGCGCGGCAGTTGCAAGGCATCGCCGAGGGTTTGGACGTCGTTCCCCGGGTTAATCGAGCTCGGCAGGCTGTGACGGGTAAAGCGCCGCGTCGGTTTGGTCGTGCGCCGCAAATCTTCCAGCATGTTCCGCAGGTCAGCGGCTTTTTCGAAATCGAGTTTCTCCGCCGCCTTGAGCATTTCGTCTTCCACCGCCGTGATCATTTCGCGCGAATGTCCCTCCAGGAAGTCGCACGCCTGGGCGACTCGTTCCCGGTAGAGATCCGCGCTGATTTCACTGAGCCGCGTCGGCACCTGGTAGGTTGCGGATTTCAATTCTCGCTCGGTGGGTGAACCGCGACCAAAAGTGAGGACCCCGAATTTCTTGCGCATGAAGTTGAGCGTCTGGCGCAACGCCCCGGCATGCGCGTAGGGACCGAAGTAGCGCGCGCCATCATCTTTTTTAAAACGCGCGAGGCGAAACCGCGGCCATTCTTCGGTCGGATCGACTTTGACGACGAGGAAGCGTTTGTCGTCGCGAAACGAGATGTTGTAGCGCGGGCGATACTCTTTGATCAACTTGCCTTCCAAAAGGAGCGACTCCGGTTCGCTCTGGACGGTGTGTGTTTCAAAATCCCAGACGGCAGCGAGCATCGCGCGGGTCTTGATGTCGGCCTGGGCCAGCTTCGAAGGCATGAAGTAGGAACCGACGCGTTTGCGCAAGTCGCGGGCTTTGCCGACGTAAATGACGCGGTTAAAGCGATCGCGCATCAGGTACACACCGGGCTTGTGCGGCACGTCATGCACTTTCTTGGTCAGATCAGGTTTCTCTTCTTTCACTCCTGCATCCTATTCTTGCGCTTGCTCAGGAAAGCGCCAGTCGGCAGAACTCCAGCTCTTGAGGCCTTCCGAGTTTCTTCGACAATAGGCGCATGTTTGATGTCGCGATCGTGGGAGGCGGGCCTGCCGGTGCGAGCTGCGCTGCTTTTTGCGCCGGCGCCGGTTTGCAGACCGTGCTCCTCGAGCGCGAAACATTTCCACGCGAAAAGGTTTGCGGGGATTGTCTGAACCCGGCCTGCTGGCCGCTCCTCCGACGGCTCAAGTTGGCTGAACACGTTCGCTCTTTTCCGCATGGAAAGCTGGCCCGCGTCGAGTTCATCGGAATCGGTGGGCGTCGGCTCAGCGTGGAGCTTCCCTCTGGCGAGGAGGCGGAGATTGCCATCAAGCGAAGCCTCCTCGATCAACTGATCCTCGATCGCGCGCGAGCGCTCGGGGTCACTGTTTTTGAATCGACCACGATGACGGCGCTTTCGTCGCCTGATCCGCGGACTGATCACTGGAAGATTTCTGCTGGCGAGCGGACCCACCGGGCCCGCAGTTTGGGTGCGGCGGACGGCCGCAATTCCTCGGTCGCGCGCTTCTGCGGACTGCTTCCCCCCGGCGCCCGCGAGCGCATTGCCTTGCAGACTCATCTGCCGCTTCCGGCGCAGTTTGGCGATCGCGTAGTCCTGGAATTGCGACCGGAGGGTTATTCCGGCCAGGCGCCGGTGAGCGGTGATGAATTGAATCTCTGTCTGGTCAGCGTCCCGGGCCGGATAGCGTCGTTGAGACAATGGGCGGAAGGACGTTTCCAAATTTCGCCGAACCACCCATGGCGCACGATCACCCCGTTGACACGGGCTCCGATTTCGGCCGGGCAGCAGTCACTTTTCCTCGTCGGGGACGCCGCCCGCGTGGTCGAACCTTTCACGGGCGAGGGGATTTATTATGCCCTCGCTTCCGGCGAACTCGCGGCGAAGGCGATTGCCTTGCAGCACGGCGGAGGGAGTACGGGAGATATCGCGGCCGCTTATTCCTCCGCGCACGCGCAGCTTTATCGCGGCCGGCTCTGGATCAATCGGCTCGCGCGCGCGGCCGTACTATCACCGCAAATCGCCTCCGCTTTTCTGGGTATCGCACGATTTCAACCTTCGTTGCTTCGTCTTCTTACTGCGAAGATAGCCGGCACGCCCTGACGGTATTTGCCATCAGCATCGCGATCGTCATCGGGCCGACCCCGCCCGGCACGGGTGTAATCGCGGACGCTTTTTCTGAAACTTCCGCAAAGGCAACATCGCCGACGAGCCGATAGCCCCGCTCCGCGGTCGCGTCGTCCACGCGATTGATTCCCACATCGATCACGACCGCGCCGTTACGGATATGTTCCGCGCGGACAAATTCCGCGTGGCCGATCGCCGCGATAAGGATATCGGCCGAGCGCGTGATTTCGGGCAGGCGCTGGCTTCGGGAATGTGCCACCGTCACCGTTGCATCGCCGCCACGGCCCTTCCGCATGAGCAATAAGGCGAGAGGTTTTCCGACAATCATGCTGCGTCCCAGAACCACGACGTGGGCTCCGGCGATTTCGATTCCACTTTCGATGAGCAAACGCTGGCAACCGAGCGGCGTGCAGGGAACGAAACCGCTTTTATCTCCAAGCGCGAGCTTTGCCACATTTCCTGGATGAAAGCCGTCGACGTCTTTCGCGGGATCGATGGTGCAAACAATCGCGGCTTCGTCGATTTGTTTCGGCTGCGGGGATTGGACCAGGATGCCATGGATCGCCGGGTCGCCATTCAATTCGTGGACCCGGGCCAGCAACTCGGCCTGGGTGGTGTCCGCCGGCAGTTCGAGTTTTACGGAATGCAATCCGAGATCGCGGCACATCTTGTCCTTCGAACGGACATAGGCGCGGGATGCCGGATTATCGCCGACCAGCACCACGGCGAGGCCAGGGGTTCGGCCGCGCTTTTTCAACTCACCGATCTCGCCGCGCAGTTCCGCGTAAACTTTTTCTGCGATAACACGGCCTTCAATGAGTTGGAGCATGCGCACCAATCTCCTGTCTTCCGAGCGAAGTCGAGGAATCCCGTGTTGCTTGAACCGGCGGGTACCCTGGGGTTTCTCGGGATTCCACAACTGCGGGCGGAATGACTACGGGTCTTCCACCAGGCGCATCATCGCGCCCTGCAAACGGAGACGTTCGGTCTCGAATTGGTCAGCGCCTTCAATCGGCGCGACCTGGATGGGCGCGCCGAAGACTGCTCGCAGGGTCGCGAAAGGCCGCGGCACGACGAAGCGGTCCCAGCTTTTCAGGCGCCAGCAGCTGGAGTATTCCATGTGGATCGGGACGACAGGATAACCGCTTTTTTGGGCAATAAAAACGACGCCCTGACTGGCTTGATAAACGGGTCCGCGGGGGCCGTCCGGAGTCACCAGAACGTTGCCGCCAGCCGCGAGAGTTTCTACCAACTGGCGCAAGGCGATCGCCCCTTTGCGGGAACTCGAACCGCGAATTGTGCCATAGCCGGAACGTTCGATGAAGACCGCGATCAGGTCGCCGTCACCGCTGGCGCTAATCAGGCCGAAACTTTGGCGGGTGGGAAAGCAGGGATCGAAAACGCGCGGCAGCATGAGGAGCCGGTTGTGCCAGATGGCAAAGATGACCGGCCGATCGCGGACCAAAGCGACCACGTTGTTTGGATCCTCAACCTGCAAACGCAGGGTCCGCGCCCAGAGCCGAAACAGTCGAAAACCGAGCGCGACCAGGACGCGCGCACGCCAGCTATCGAGCTTCACGTTGATATTGGTTGGACGCCGTCATCACGCCAGCGATAGGCGGAAGGATTGGGAAGACCGATCTGATCCAGGATGCGCCAAACCACGGTGTCGGCCACGGCTTCGACGGAACCTGGCCGGCTATAGAATGACGGAATCGCCGGGAGAACGATCGCGCCGGCTTCAAGGAGAGTCACGACATTGCGCGCGTGAATCAGACTCCACGGGGTTTCTCGCGGGACGAGAATGAGCCTTCGACGTTCCTTCAAAAATACGTCGGCGGCGCGGAGGAGCGCCGTGTCGCCGGAACCAGATGCGACCCGACCGAGGGTGGCCATCGAACAGGGCACGATCACCATCGCGTCAAAGCGGGCCGAGCCGCTCACGAAGGGCACATTGAGATCTCGTTCGCCGTGTTCCAGCACACCCGAGGGGACGACTAGTCGATCCACTTCCTGGGCGGCTACCTGTCTGGCGTGCCCGCTCAGGACGAGATGGACCTCGTTGGCGGAACAATCGATCTGCGCGAGGAGCCGCTGCAGATAAATCGTTCCGCTGGCGCCGGTCGCCGCGATCACGAGTTTCATGCGCATAACCAATCACATTCGGCCTGCAAACACTAGTCATCCCGAGCGCAGTCGAAGGATCCGGTCGCGCCCCCTCAAAGCCTTCGACTTGGAATCCCTCGACTGCGCTCGGGATGACACCCCAGTCACCATTTGCGTTTGAAATTAGGGGCAAGCACGCGCAATTAGTGTCGAGATGATCAAAAAGCTTCTTCACACGCGTTATCGCGTCACCGACCTGGAAAAGACGGTTACGTTTTACCGGGACGTTCTCGGGCTGGAGGAAATGCGCCGGCATACGTCGGGGCGTGGGTCCCAATTGGTTTTCTTGAAGGCGCCGGGGAGCGAAGAGGAAATTGAGATCTGCAAGTTCGATGAAAGCGGTCCGGTTGTCGTCGGTCCCGATTTGACGCACCTCGCGTTCGAGGTCGACGACATGGAAGCGTTCGCCCGCGAGTCGGCGAAGAAGGGTTATCCGCTCTCCGATGGTCCCCACCCGCACGGAAACGGGGGCGCGATCGCGTTCATCGATGCCCCCGAAGGCTACG
>JBBRMO010000017.1:0-12715 GCA_038230815.1 Chthoniobacterales bacterium | reverse complement strand
CCGAAGGGGACGTTTACGGTTGAGGGCTATACCGATTCGCTCGGGTCGCCTGATTACAACCTGGAGTTGAGCCAGCGCCGTGCCGATAGAGTGAAGCAGTATCTCGTGGATGTGATGGGAATTAATCCCGCCCAGGTTGAGACGAAGGGCTACGGCGCGAGCAAGTTCCTCATCGCGCCGCGTTCCGTCCTGGTGAATTCACCCGAAGAACAGTTCGAAATTGAACGCCAGCGCCCGAATCGCCGCGTGGTTATCGTGGTCCACACCGACTCGCGATAATTCAGCGCCGCGCTGTCATCCCGAGCGAAGTCGAGCGATGCTGAACGCATCACCAATTCTTGATCCAGCGCGCAATGTATTGTTGGTCCGTTTCATTTGGATCTTTGTCGCCGGAGGTAGACCAGAGATCGAAGGTTGGGTTGTAGCCGGTCGGCGGTGAGAGCGGAGGGCTGATCGCTCCCGCCGTCGAATATCCGTAGCTGTTCCCGAACGGATCCTTTAGATGACTCAAGCCGATGGACTTACCGGAGGAATCCTTGATGACGGCGAGATTGGATTCCTTGAACGGCATATAGCTCTTATTTCCGGTGTCAGGAGAAAGATCCAGATTGGAATCTGCGCTCAGTTGCTCGTAAAGATATCGACTGGCGTTCTGATATTTTGAGTCGCTCGAAGTAAAATCCGTTCGTGCGTTGAGATCATCAGTTCCTGCCGTAGCGACTGAATAACTTGGCGTTCCGCTCGGAGGAGTCGCGACCGATTTTCCTCGCGGATACACCCCATTATCCGCCTTGTAATTCTCCAACGCCGCCGAAATCGCGGCGATCTCGGCTTCAGCCCGCGAGCGATACCCTTTCTTCTGCACGTAATTCGAGGTCGCTAGAATCAAGCCTGCGAGGACGAGAATGATCGCCATCACGATCAGAAGCTCTACCACCGTGAAAGCAGACCCACTGCCAGCGCGAAATAACGAATGACGAATAACGAATGACAAACGTGCTTGCTTCATCACTCCTTTGGATTTCGTCATTCGTGGTTCGCCATTCCCCTTAGCTCTGCTGTTGTAATCCGCTGATGATGCTGATCAGCGGCATGAACAATGCGATCACGATCGTCCCGACGACCAAGGCCAGAAAAACGATCATGATCGGTTCCAGCATCGACGTGAGCGCCGCCACCGAATTGTCCACTTCATCGTCGTAGACTTCAGCAATCTTCAACAACATTTCCGGTAACTGGCCGGTCTCCTCTCCAACGTCGATCATGCTGATCACCATCGGCGGAAACACTCCGCTGGCTTCGAGCGGCTGAACGATCGATTCACCCTCCTTCACACTGTCGTGCACCTGCGAAATGGCTTGCGCGATCACGCTGTTGCCGGCCGTCTCGCGCGTGATCGTCAGCGCCTGGAGGATCGGCACCCCGCTCGTGACCAGCGTCCCAAGGGTCCGCGAAAAACGCGAGATCGCGGTCTTGCGGATCAAGTTGCCAAAAAGCGGCGCCCGCAGCTTGACGCGATCGAGGATTCTGCGCCCCGCCTGGGTGCGAGCGGCCAATTTGGAGGCGACGACCAGTGCAAACAAACCACCGAGCAGAATTTCCCAATGGGCCTGGACGAATCCGCTGACGCCGATAACAAAAAGCGTGATCCCGGGCAGCGGTTTGTCCCCGAGCATGTCGTGAAAGATGGCTTCGAACTTCGGCACGATGAACACCAGGAGGAAGGTCATGATCGCCACGGCGAGGACGAGCACGATGATCGGATAGACCATCGCAGCGACCACCTTGTTCTTGATTTTTTGCGCCTTCTCCTGGAATTCGGCGAGGCGCGTCAGGACCACTTCGAGGACGCCGCCCAGCTCGCCTGCCTTCACCATGTTGACGTAGAGATCATTGAAGATGCGCGGATGTTGCGCGAGCCCTTCGGAAAACGTGCTCCCGCCCTGGACCGAGTCCGCGAGTTTGGTGATGGTGCCTTTCAGGACGGAATCCCGTTCCTGTTTCGCGAGCACGTTTAATCCGCGGAGGAGCGGGAGGCCGGCATCGATCAGGGTGGAGAGTTGCCGGGTGAAAATCATCAACACCTTTGGCTTCACCGTCTTCTTCTGGAAAAGGACGATGTTTTTCCGGCCCGCCTTTGGCCCGGCCGGGGGCGCCTTGGTTTTTTTTGGCCGCGTCGTCTTTGTCGCTACCGCGGCCGGCGCTCCCTCTTCATAAACGTGAGTGGGGAAATAGCCGGCCCGGCGTAGTTCACCAATGGCCTCATTCGTGGAACCCGCGTCGACCAGCCCGGTGGATTCCTGGCCACGCGCATCGAGAGCGACGTAAGTGTAGCGCGGCATGGAGCAACCTTTTAAAGCTCCAAGCTCCAACATCCAAGCTCCAATGAACATCCGAATCCCAACATCCAACCATCGCCCCGGCGATCGACGTTTGGAGCTTTTTGTTTGGTGCTTCTCTGGTGCTCGCCACAGCGAGTGCGTCCGGAGGCGGACTTGGAGGTTGGAATTTGGAGCTTTCCCCTCACGTGTATTTCAGCACTTCCTCGATCGTCGTGTCGCCGGCGAAAATGCTGCGGACTCCATCCTGCCGCAGGGTCACCATGCCCAGCTCGACCGCTTTTTCTTTCAACGTGACCGTCGGCGCGCGTTCGTTGATCAGTTCACGCAGGGGATCGGTGATCTTGAGCAATTCGTAGATGCCCTTGCGGCCCTTGTAACCCGTCTGGTTGCATGCGTCGCAGCCTTTCCCGTAGAAAAAATTCTTCGCGCCGATATCGCGGCGCGCGAGGCCGAGTTGCGCGAGGAGCGCTTCATTCGGTTGATAGGTGGTGCGGCATTGCGGGCAAATGCTCCGGAGCAAGCGCTGACCGAGCACGGCCTCAAGGGTGGAGGAAATGAGGAACGGCTCCACTCCCATGTCGATCAGGCGCGTGATCGCGCCGGGCGCGTCGTTCGTGTGGAGAGTCGTAAAAACCAAATGCCCGGTGAGTGAGGCCTGGATGGAGATCTGCGCCGTCTCGAGGTCGCGGGTTTCACCTACCATGATCCGGTCCGGGTCCTGGCGCAGAAACGCCCGGAGGATGCGCGCAAAAGTGAGACCAATCGCTTCGTTCACCGGCACCTGGACAATCCCCTCGAGATCGTATTCGACCGGTTCCTCCGCCGTCAGCAGCTTCGAATCGATCGTGTTGATTTTGCGGAGACAGGAATAAAGCGTTGTGGTTTTTCCGGACCCGGTCGGTCCCGTCACGATGAAGATTCCGTTTGGCCGGTTAATGACCTCTAAAATGTAGTCATAGATATAATCGGGGAGGCCAAGCGCCTCGAGATCGAGATTCACCGTCGAGCGATCCAGGACCCGCAGGACAACGCTTTCCCCAAATTGGGTCGGCAAGGTCGAAACGCGGAGATCGACGCTCCTTCCGGCGACGTTTTTTTGGATGCGTCCATCCTGCGGCAACCGGCGCTCGGCGATGTTCATGTTAGCCATTACTTTCACCCGGGAGATGACCGGGAGCGCGAGATGCCGCGGCGGCGGGGCCATCTCGTAAAGCGCGCCGTCCACGCGGTAGCGAATCTTGAATTCGTTCTCGAACGGTTCGAAATGAATGTCGCTGGCCCGGTCCTGGATCGCCTGGAACAGAATCAGATCGACGAACCGGATGATCGGAGTTGCGTTCGCTTCGGCTTCGACGGCGGACGCGCTTTCGTCCGTGCCGCGCAACGCCAGGAGCTCGCCGGTTTCGCCGAGCTGCTTGAGGATGTCTTCCATGCTCGAGCTGTCGGTGCCGTAGTAACGCTGGATCCGCTCTTCGATTTCCTCGGACGGCGCGACGACGACGTGCACGTCCTTGCCGAGCGCAAAGCGCAAATCTTCCGCCGCGCGCAAGTCCAGGGGATCAACCAGCGCGACGCTCAGGGTGTGATCGTTGACCGCGACCGGCAGAGCGCGATGGAGCCGCGCCAAACCGCCCGGGATTTGTCGCAGGATTTCCGGCGCGATTTCGTTCCCGGCCAGCTCGACGAAGTCCGTGCCGAGGGCCTCCGCGATGACCTGGTAAAAGCCGTGGTGATCCACGAACCCGCCATCGATCAGCGCCTGCTCAATGTTTTTGCCGTTGAGCTGCGCCTCCTGCAACACGTCTTCGGCTTGCGAGGGCTGAAGCACCGCCTGCTCGACAAAAAGATCGGCGACCTGTTGCGCGTTCATGTTTCGATCAGGGGAACGCAGGCTGCCAGCCTGCACGTCTCGGCAGCTTGCCGAGGCGAATTGCGCGAAGCGCCGCGGGGAATTCGTTTTGGGCTTCGCCCGATGGAGCCGGCAAGCTGCCGGCTACTACAGGCAGGCAGCCTGCGCCCCCCGAATGAAGATACTTCCGCGCTCCTCCTCAATTCACGTCCCCCAGAGTTATCGAAATCACTTCTTCCGCCGACGTCACTCCGGCGAGCACTTTACGGACGCCATCTTCGCGCAGCGTCCGCATCCCGAGTTCGCGCGCGCGCTGGCGGAGCATGAGAGTCGAGCGGCGGTTGTTGATCATGTGCCGCACGTTGTCGTCGATGACGAAAATCTCGAAAATTCCCATTCGCCCCCTGTAACCGGTCTGGCGGCACTCCTCGCAGCCAGTGGGTTTCATCACCTGAGCGTCGGCCAACTGGCCGGGCTCGAGATTGAGGGCTCGCAATTCCGTTTCGCTCAATTCGCCCGACTGCTTGCAGTTCCCGCAGAGCCGCCGGACGAGTCGCTGCGCCATGATCGCGCGGACCGACGACGCGACCAGGAACGGTTGCACGCCGATGTCGACCAGCCGCGCCACGGCCGAAGGCGCATCGTTCGTGTGGAGCGTGCTGAAAACGAGATGGCCCGTGAGGCTCGCGTTGGTCGCGATGGTCGCCGTCTCCAGGTCGCGGATCTCACCAATCATGATGACGTTCGGCGCCTGGCGCAAAATCGAGCGGAGCGCGACCGGGAACGTCATACCGACGTCGGCATTCACCTGGACCTGGTTGATCCCATTCATCTGGTATTCGATCGGCTCCTCGACCGTGATAATTTTACGGTCCGGCTTGTTGATGTAGTTCAGGCACGAATAGAGCGTGCTCGTTTTTCCGGATCCGGTGGGGCCGGTCACGAGCAGGATGCCGTCAGGCAAACGCAATAACCTTTCGAATGTTTCCTGGTCGTCGGTAAAAAATCCCAGTTCCGGCAGGCCAAGCATGAGGCTCGATTTGTCGAGCACCCGCATGACGACACTCTCGCCGTGGTTTGTGGGGATTGTGGAGACGCGGAGGTCGATTGGTTTTCGCGCGATTTTCACCTGAATGCGCCCGTCCTGAGGCAACCGCTTTTCCGCGATGCTCATCGAACCGGTCATGATTTTTAGCCGGCTGACGATGGCGGATTGCAAACGTTTCGGTGGCGCCTGCATTTCCTGGAGGACGCCGTCGATCCGGAAGCGAACCCGGAATTTTTTATCGAGCGGTTCGAGGTGCACGTCGCTGGCCCCGAGCCGATGCGCTTCGACGAGAAGCATTGAGACCATCCGGATGATCGGCGCGTCGGCTTCGTCGGCGCCCTCGAGACTGCCGCCTTCCGTGATCTCGAGACCGAAATCGACGTCGTGCCCGATCTGCTCTACCAGGATGTCGGAAGCCTCGTCGGCCGTGCCGTAATATTTGACGAGAGCCTGCCGGATTTTCTCCGGGCTCGCGCAAACCAGTTCGATCTCGCGTTGGAGGAGGAAGCTGAGGCTGTCGATCGTGTCGATGTCGAGCGGATCGCTCACCGCCACGATAAATCCGCTTTCGCCGTAGCCGACCGGAATGACCTTGAAACGCCGCGCTTCCTCGCCGCGAATCTGTTGGATCACGTCAGGCGGGATGACTTTCGCCGAGAGATCGACCCAATCCATCTGCGCCTGCGCCGCGAGACTGCGCGAAACATCGGTCTCGGAAACCACACCCTCCTTGATCAACAGATCGAGCGCGTTGCCGCTCCCATTCAGGCGCGCCTTGGCATTCTCGATTTGAGAGCGCGAGACCAGGCCCGCGTCCTCGAGAAGTTTCAAAACGTATTCCTCTTTGGCTTGCACGAAGTTCTTGAAGTTTAGGAAAGCCTTTCGGAATATCCAAGCGCCTTAACACGGAGGGGGTGTAGCCCACAGCTGCGCGTCGCAGGTCTGCGAATTCACGCAACTGTCACTTCCGCGCCATCTGTCTGTAACAATCGTTCTCCAGTTTTGCGGCGTCAGATAAAAAGCCGCTGGGCCGAGTGCTCTCCGGTCTTAACCCAACCGCAGAAACAAGGAGAAAAAATGTTACGGAATTATTTCGTGTTAATCGCCGTTGCCGTCAGTCTGGTGCTCGGCAGCATCACCACCCGTGCTCAGGATGCCGGGGCGTTACTTGACCTTCTCGTAAAGAAGCGTCTCATCACCGACCAGGAAGCCGAGGAAGTGCGCGGTGAATTGACGCGCGATGCTGCCACCAGTTCCGCTGGGAAGTTGAAGCTCTCGTCGCCGATTACCGAAATCGAGTTGTATGGCGACATGAGGGTCCGTTACGAAGTACGCACCGGTCAGGCCGGTCTGCCGGACCGGATCACGCCGGCAGGTGAAAACACCCAGCGCGATCGCGCCCGTTACCGTCTGCGTCTCGGCCTGCGCGGCACTTTGTCGGATGACTGGTTTTTCGGCCTGCGTCTCGAGACCAGCTCTAATCCGCGTTCGACGAATGTGACCTTTGCCGACGAAGCGAGCGGGGGACCTTTCTCCAAGGGGAGCGACGGCGTCAACGTGGGCCAGGCCTACCTCGGCTATAAAGGGATCCGCGACGTCACGCTCACGGCCGGCCGCATGCCGAATCCTCTCATCACGACATCGATGGTCTGGGATGCGGATATCAATCCGGAAGGCATGGCGGAACAATGGAAGCACACCTTTAATATTTCCCTGGGGGTAGGGCACACCACGGCGGCCGCAGATTACAGCAAGGATGGCAAGAGTACCGCAGCTGTCACGTCCGAACCCACCAAGATCGCGATCGATCTTTTTGCCAACTTCGCGCAGTTCATCTACGACGACTCCAATCCGGAAGATCCAGTCGGACCGCGCTCGGTCGTGGGCGGCAATCGCGTGCCAAACACGGACGCTTTCCTGCTCGCCTGGCAGGTCGGCGCGAAGATCAATTTCACCAAGGACGTTTATCTCCAGGTCGCGCCGACCCTCTACAATTACACGGGCAACGGGGACAGCTTTAACGTCCATTTCTCCGGCGACCCGAACTTCCGGATGGGGACCACGACCGTCTCACCGAATCAGACCGGGATTAACAGCCTGATGATCTTCGATATGCCGTTGGAGTTCGGCTGGAAATTTGGCGAGATCCCAATGCGCGCTTTTGCTGACTTTGCCGTGAACCTCGACGGCGACGAGCGCGCCACCGCCGCCGGGCATCCGGACAAGGGTGATCAGCGTTACGCGTATCAGGTTGGGCTTGGCATCGGGAAAATTAAGCAGAAACACGACTGGTCCCTCGAAGCATTCTACCAGCACGCCGAGCAGTATGCCCTCGATCCAAACCTGGTTGATTCCGATATCTTCGACAGCCGCGTCAACATGGAAGGCTTTGTGGTTCGCGGGGGCTATGCGGTCAGCGATGCCGTGACCTTCAATCTCACCTACGGCTACGGCCGCCAGATCGATCACGATCTCGGAACCGGTGGTGTCGGCGACGCGTTCACAATCAATCCGCTCCGAAAATATCAGATCTTTCAGGCGGACCTGAACGTGAAGTTCTAACCATTCCTTAAAAAAATCATGGGACGGGGACAGAGCCGATCCCCTCCAAAATACAAATAAAATATGAAATTCACCCATCTTCTTACCGCGATCGCGCTCGCTTGCGTCACTACCCAGGCGCGCGCCGAGAAGCTCGTCATTAAAGGCTCCGATACTCTCGGGGCGAAACTCGTGCCGCAGCTCGCGGAGCAATTCAAAGCCCAACACGCCGGCACTACCTTTGATATCGCGGCCGAGGGTTCTACCACTGGCATCGCCGCCATTATCGACGGGACGGCCCAGATCGGGATGTCGAGCCGGCGCGCCAAACCAGCGGAAGTTGGCGCGGCTTCAGCCAAGGGAGTGCATATGAAGCCGACGATTGTGGCTTACGACGGCATCGCTGTGATCGTCAACTCCGCGAACTCGATCAAGAGCCTGACGAAAAAGCAGGTCGAACAAATCTTTACCGGCGAAGTCACCGATTGGAGCGCCGTGGGCGGCTCCGGCGGGAAGATTTCGCTCTACACCCGCAACACTTCTTCCGGCACCTATTCGGATTTCAAGGAACTGGCGATGAAGAAGCGGGATTATGCAGGTGGCTCGCAAAAGATGGCTGGTAACGAACAGATCGCCGCCGAAGTCGGCAAGAATCCGAATGGCGTCGGCTACGTTGGTCTCGCCTACACCAAAGCCGGCGGGATCAAGGTTATGTCAATCGACGGAGTGCTGCCTTCGGTCCAAAGCGTTCACGCGAAGACCTATCCCTACGCGCGTCCGACCTTCTACTATACCAACGGCGAGCCCAGCGGCCTCGCGAAACAGTTCCTCGATTTCACGATCAGCGCCGCCGGCCAGAAGATTGCCGCGCAGGTCGGCTTCGTTCCAATTCCGTAAGACGAAGAGGTTAGGACACAACAGGCAGTGGCGAGAGCCCGTCCCGCCGCTCGAAATTCCTTACGCGATGGGCCTTGTGGCCACACAAACGTAACAAAACTCGTTTTGTAGGTCAGATGCCGCACCGAATTGCGGAAAAGCCGCTCGCGAGCTTCCTGCCGACGTGAAGAGCCGAGCTTGCTCGCGCGCAGGGATTAATCGATTTTCTTTTGCGTCGGATTACCGCATCGTGACCTCGTGAAGGTGCTGTCTGCCGCGGTGGTTTTTGCGCTGAGTCTTCTCTTGGCGCGCGCGCAGGAAGTGACGCTGCCTCCACTCGTCGTGACCGGAACGTTTGAGCTTCATCAGGGACCGTCCGTGGTCGATTTGTTCACCCAACATCTGAGCAGGCAGATAGAGGCGAGGCGGACGGTGGAAGAGATGGTGGCACGCTCACCACTCTTTTACGCGCGATTTTGGAATTACATCCCAATGCGGCTCGAATCGTCCTCGAACGATTCGTCACTTTTTTTCACTCCGAGTTACCTCAGCCAGGATTATCGGAACGCGGAACGCGAGCTCCGGGAGTCGAGCAAGCAATCGCTTTTCAACGCGCGATAGAAGTGGTGGATCGGGCGCTCCGCGCGCGTGTCTGGAAGTCCCGGCTTGCCGGCAAAATTTAGGATCGAGCGTCGGAGCGTTCAATCCCACCTGGCCTTCATTCGCGTCAGAGCCGCAATCGGCCGCCTCACTTAACCGGAACAAATCCCACTTCGGTCACGATTTTCTGGCCGGCCGCACCCAGGGTGAAATCGATGAAAGTTTTCACAAGGCCAGTCGGTTCGCCATTGGTGTAGAAGAATGTCGGACGCGAGTAGGGGTAAGTCTTGCCCTGGACGGTTTCGACTGACGGGAGGGCGCCATCGATGGAAAGAACTTTGATTCCCTTCGCCCTGGTGTAGGCGAGGCCAACGTAGCCGACGCCGTTCGGGTTCGTTCCAACCTCCGCCGCAATCTGTTCATTGCCCGCCATCTTTTGCGCGGACGGGGCATAGTCGCGCTTCTTCATCGCGAGCTCTTTGAATTCGGAATAGGTCCCCGAAGAGGTATTTCGCGTGTAGATCGAGATCGATCCGCCGGAACCGCCGACTGCGCTCCAATCACTCGCTTCTCCGGTGAAAATCTGTTCCACTTGTTTCCTGGTTAGACCTTTGACTGGGTTCGAGGCGTTCACGATTACCGCGACGCCGTCATAAGCGACAATCGTCTCTTTCAAAGTGACGTTCTTCACTCTGGCCGCGGCAATTTCCTCGGTCTTTGCCGGGCGGCTGGCCATGCCGATCTGCGCCGTGCTGTCGATGAGGGCCGCGAAACCGGTCGTCGATCCTTCCGCGGCAATGTCGAAAGTGGCATCGGAATGTTCGGTTTTAAATTGTTCGGCCAGCTGCGGCACGAGCTTTGCGCCGAGCGTATCTGAGCCTTTGATGACGAGACGTTCCCCGTGAGCGGGGCGCGAACTGACGATGACGGCGAGCGCTGAAACCAAGGCAAGAATTGTTTTCATGATTGGCTATTCCATCCCTCACATCCGACTGAGGACCAAGTGACAATCAGGTGAATTCACCGGGTGGTTCCACGCTGAGCGGGCGCTGCGCCTCCGGACACCGGAGCGCTGCGTCCCTACCATCTACTCCGCTGGGACTAAATGCTGGTGGCGGATATCCTCGGCGGCAGCGGCGTAGACGGCATCTTCCGCCATGTTCGTGGCGTGATCGCCGACCCGCTCGAGACAGCGCGAGATAAAAATGAGGTTCAGGTAGCCGCGAAGCTGGGTCGGATCTTCAGCCATCCGTTCGATGAGACGGCGGCTGGCGGAGCTATTCATGTCGTCAAGCCCTTGGTCACGCGGAATCACCGAGCGCGCCAGCTGCACATCCTCGCGAATGAAAGCATCGATCGAGTCTTTGAACATCGTCATGGCGTGGAGATACATCGGCCGGATCAATTCCGTCTCCGGCAACGCGGGATGCTGGTTCAGTTTGCGGGCGCGCCGGGCAATGTTGGTGCCCTGGTCCGCCATCCGCTCGAGATTGGACGAGAGTTTCATCGCCGAAACCACGCGGCGCAGATCGGACGCGACAGGCTGAAAACGCAGCAGCAAATCGATCCCGTCCTTGTCCACCTGCTTTTCGAGCTGATCGATCTCTTCGTCGTCGGCGATCGCAATGGCACAAAGTTCGTCATCGCGCTGGAGAAGGCCGGTAATGGCGCGTTCGAGGCTGCGCTCGGTGAGGCTCGACATCATGAGGACGTTGTTGCGCAAGGTGGCGAGCGCCTCATCGAAGGTTCCGAGGATATGTTTGGGAGCGATCATTGCGGAAGGTAAGATTGTTGAATCGTTGAAGCGGGAAGCGGGTGATTGGTTCAACCGAAGCGGCCGGTGATGTATTCCTCCGTCTGGCGCTGGGCTGGATTTGAAAAGATTTTCGTGGTGCGATCGAACTCGATCAGGCGCCCGAGATAAAAGAAAGCGGTGACATCGGAGCAGCGGCCGGCCTGCTGCATGTTATGCGTGACGATGACGATGGTGTATTGCTCCTTCAGTTGCCGGATAAGCTCTTCCACTTTCGCGGTGGCAATCGGGTCGAGCGCGGAGCAGGGCTCATCCATGAGCACGATCTCGGGTTCGACGGCCAGGGCACGCGCAATGCAGAGCCGTTGCTGCTGGCCGCCGGAAAGTCCGTAACCGCTGACGTGGAGCCGGTCCTTCACTTCATCCCAGAGCGCCGCGGAACGCAGACTTTTTTCGACCGCTTCATCGATCAAGTTCCGCTTCGAGATCCCCGCGATCCGCAAACCGTAGGCGACATTGTCGTAAATTGATTTCGGGAACGGGTTCGATTTTTGGAAGACCATGCCGACGCGTCGCCGGAGGTCGACGACGTCCAGGTGAGGAGCATTAATATCCAGGCCCTCGATCTTGATCGAGCCCCGGGTGATCCCAGCGCCGTCAATGTGGTCGTTCATGCGATTAAGGCAGCGGAGCAAGGTGGTCTTGCCGCAACCGGATGGCCCAATGAAGGCAGTGACCGAACGCGGCGGAATGTTCAGGCTGATATCGTGCAGGACCTTGTTCGTTCCGTAAGCGAAATCGACGCTATCGATTTCGATGATCCCACGCTCGACTTCCAGGTTCGGAGTCGGCGCGGGCTGATTGACGGTGAGCTGTGAAGGTGTTTCCGGCATTTCGAGGACGGTTACCATGAGAGACGACTCCTGCTTCGTTCTCGCAGCACGATCGAGGTTAGCGCGATGAGCATGACGAGGAAAAGAAATACGAACGCGCCGCCGTACTGGACCCGCTCGGTGTATTCGTTTTGCGGGATCTTCGAACTGACGACATAGATGTGATAGGGCAACGCCATTACGCCCTGAAAAAAGAAATCGGTGAACCTGGTCACCTGCCAGGGCAGTTCGTCCTTCATCGCGTAGGCGGCGGTGAACATGATCGGCGCCGTTTCGCCCGCGACGCGGGCGATGCCGAGGATCGACGACGTCAGGATTCCGGGAAGTGCATACGGCAGAACATTCTTGCGGATCGTCTGCCATTTGCTGGCGCCGAGGGCCAGTGAGCCTTCGCGCAATCCCTGGGGCACGGCCCCGAGCGATTCCTCGCTCGCGGTGATGATGGCCGGCAGGGCCATGAGTCCGAGGGTGAACCAGCCCGCGATGAGCGAGACGTTCCAGCCGAAAAAGATCACGAACAACCCAAAGCCGAAGAGACCGAAGACGATGGACGGCACGCCGGCCAAGTTGAGGATTGCAATCCGGACGAGCCGGATGAGCGGACCGTTCCGGCTGTATTCGCTCAGATAAATTGCGCTGCTGATTCCAATCCCGAGCGCGAGCACCATCGAGCCGATGACGAGGAGCGCGGTGCCGACGATGCAGGGCCAGATGCCGCCCGCGGAGTAGGCGATGCTGGTTGCTTCGACTTCCACTCCGGGATGAGCGGTTTTCCACTGGCGGAATTCGCGATCGCCCAGCGTCACTTTCTTT
>JBBRMO010000016.1:0-12866 GCA_038230815.1 Chthoniobacterales bacterium | reverse complement strand
GTATTCAGACCGTCCAGTTACCGATGGCTCATTCCCGCGCTGAAAAACCCCACGGAAGCGAGCCAGCTGACGATGACGCTGGGGGGCCTTCTCCTGGCGGCGGTGATGCTGGGCGAATTGCTCCCGGTTGTCCGCCGCCGGTTTGTCGGGACGAAACGCGTCGGTTTCTATTTTTGCGCGGCGGTCATCTACTATATCTCGGTGAGCGGCGTCGCCTCGGTAGAGATGGAAAGCATGCTCCGCTACGAATTTTGCGTCCACGCGTTAATCGTGCTGGCAATTCTCCATTTTCTGCATCAATTACCGACCCCGCGACTGTGGGTGCGCGCGAGTGGCATGGCGGCCATCGCGTTGCTCAGCGCGGCTGGGCTCAGCGTGCAGGGATGGTACGTTTGGAATTTTACGAGGGGCAACTGGGTAGCTTAAACAACAAATGAAAACTAACGTAGCGATCATAGGTGCGGGACCGGCAGGACTGACGGCAGCGTATCTCCTTTCCAAGAACAACGTCTCTGTCACCGTCCTCGAGGCCGACCCGGTCTACGTCGGCGGAATCTCCCGGACGGCGACCTACAAAGGGTTTCATTTCGACATCGGCGGTCACCGCTTCTTCTCGAAATCGAAAGCGGTCGAAGATTTCTGGATGGAGATCCTGCCCAACGACATGCTCGAGCGTCCGCGCTCCTCGCGGATTTTCTACGGTGGCAAGTTCTTTGCCTATCCGCTCAAGGCTTTCGAAGCCCTGACCAAGCTTGGCGTTTTCAAATCCATCCTCTGTGTTCTTTCCTGGCTGAAAGCGAAGCTGTTCCCGGTGAAGAACCCGAATAATTTCGAGGATTGGGTCAGCAATCAATTTGGCAAACGGCTCTTCAACACCTTCTTCAAGAGCTACACCGAAAAGGTGTGGGGGATGAACTGCAAGGATATCTCGGCGGACTGGGCCGCCCAGCGGATCAAGGGCCTCTCGTTAGGTAGCGCCATCAAGAACGCGCTTTTGCCCAAGCGGCAACCGAAGGACAAAACGAAGGTGATCAAGACTCTGATCAACTCGTTCAAGTATCCGCGAAAAGGTCCCGGCATGATGTGGGAAGCGTGCGCGGAAAAGACCAGGGCAATGGGCGGCCAGATCGAGATGAGCGCAAAGGTCACTGGTTGTTTCTACGACGAGCCGAGCGAAACCTGGCAACTGCGCTATCAGGACGCACAAGGCAACGTCCACACTTTGGCGGCGGAGCACGTGATCTCGTCCGCACCGTTGCGCGAATTGGCCCGCGGTCTAACGCCCGCGATCTCCGAGAGCGCGAAGAAGGCCGCCGACAGTCTGAAATATCGCGATTTCCTTACCGTGATGCTGATCCTGAAGAATCGGGACATGTTCGACGATAACTGGATCTACATTCACGACCCAAGCGTCCAGGTGGGTCGGATTCAGAATTTCCGTTCCTGGTCGCCCGAGATGGTGCCCGATCCGGACAAAGCCTGTTACGGCCTCGAATATTTCTGCTTCGAACACGACGGCCTCTGGGATTCTTCCGACGCCGAGTTGATCGAGCTGGCGAAGAAAGAGCTGCTCCAAATTGGTCTGGCGCAGGAAGGCGACGTCATGGACGGATGTGTTGTCCGACAGAAAAAAGCGTATCCGGTTTACGATGACGATTACGCGAAACATGTGGCGACCATTCGCGAAGAAATCGAGGAGCGTTACCCAAACATGCACCTCGTTGGCCGCAACGGGATGCACAAATACAACAACCAGGACCACGCGATGATGACTGCAATGTTGTGTGTGGAAAACATCCTGGCCGATACCCGGCTTTACGATCTCTGGCAGGTGAACGGCGACGCCGAATACCACGAAGCGGGGGAAGCCGCGGTGGAGGAGACGGGAGGTACCGCGCTTCGTCACGTGCCCACCCGGGTGACCGCGACGCCTGAACTGGCCTCCGAGCAGACGTAATTTCTCTTCTGTAGCCGCGTCCCTCGTACCTTTGAGACGCGTGGGGGAAGACGCAGCCGTCACGCGGCTCGATGCGCCGCCCGCCCCGCGGCGGCTATCGAAGATTGCTGCGATTGCGGATCGTTGCGACTTTCGTGGGGATCCCTCGACTTCGCTTTCGCTTTCGCTTGGCTCGGGATGACCACGTTTTTTTGCGGACTCGACTACTCCTCCGCGCCCTCCATCGGCGGGCAGGTGCAGAATAAATTGCGGTCGCCGTAAACGCTGTCGATCCGGGCCACCGCCGGCCAAAATTTGGACTCCCGAGTCCAGGGCGCAGGATAGGCTGCCTGTTCGCGAGGATACGGCCGATCCCATTTGTCCGATATGACCTGCTCCGCCGTGTGCGGCGCATTTTTCAGGACATTGTTCTGACGATCGGCTTTTCCGGAAACAACCGCATCGATTTCCGCGTGAATTGAAATCATTGCTTCGCAAAACCGGTCGAGCTCGTCCTTCGATTCGCTCTCGGTGGGCTCGATCATGAGGGTGCCGGCGACTGGAAACGAAACCGTCGGGGCATGGAAACCGTAATCCATCAGCCGTTTCGCGACATCTTCGACTTCGACGCCTCCGCTCTTCCACTGGCGCAAATCGACGATGCATTCGTGCGCGACGAGCCCTCGTTTTCCTTTAAAGAGGACGGGAAAATAACCGTCGAGTCGCTTCGCTATATAGTTCGCGCTCAGGATCGCGATCTTCGTGGCTTCCGTAAGCCCTTCTCCGCCCATCATCCGGATGTACATCCACGAAATAGTTAGGATGCTGGCGCTGCCATAGGGAGCGGCGGTGACTGGGCCTACAGCATTTCCGATTTTCGATTTTCGATTTTCGATTGAAGAGAGAGCGGGAAGGAATGGGACGAGATGGGAGGCGACGCCGATGGGGCCGACCCCAGGGCCGCCGCCGCCGTGGGGAATGCAGAAGGTCTTGTGCAGGTTGAGATGGCAGACGTCCGCTCCCATGTCGCCCGGGCGGCAGAGGCCGACCTGGGCGTTCATGTTGGCGCCGTCCATGTAAACCTGGCCGCCGTGCGAGTGAACAATCTCGCAAATCTCGCGAATCGTGGTCTCGAAAACGCCATGCGTGGAAGGGTAGGTAACCATTAAGGCGGCGAGATCGTCCTTGTGGGCATCGGCCTTTGCCCGGAGATCGGCGAGATCGATGTCGCCATCTTTCAGACAGGCGACCGCGACGACTTTGAATCCGGCCATGACTGCGCTCGCCGGGTTCGTGCCGTGGGCCGAGGTTGGAATCAGACAGATGTTTCGGGCCGTCTGGTTGCGGGAGGCGTGATACTCGCGGATGGCGAGCAGCCCGGCGTATTCCCCCTGGGAGCCGGCGTTGGGTTGGAGCGCCACGCCAGCGAAACCCGTAATCTCGGCGAGCCAGCCCGCGAGTTGATCGCACATCGCGCGATAACCCATCGATTGATCGTCCGGCGCGAACGGATGCAATTTCGCGAACTCCGGCCAGGAGATCGGAAACATTTCAGCCGTCGCGTTCAATTTCATGGTACACGACCCGAGTGGGATCATGGACGTGGTCAGTGAGAGATCGCGCGACTCGAGCTTGCGCAGATAACGCAGCATTTCCGTTTCCGTATGATGCGTGTTGAAGACAGGGTGGGTAAGGAAATCGGATGGCCGATTTGCGATGGCCGATTTGCGATTAATTGACTCGCGAAGTTCCGCGCCAAAAAGTCCGCAAAGCTCGCGCAGGTTTTCTTCGGACGTAGTTTCGTCGAGGGAGATGCCGACGCCCTGTTTGTCGAGCCGCCGGAGATTGATCCCTGCCTTGCCTGCGCGACCCAGAATAGCCTCTGCATTTTCATCGCGGAGATTGACGCGCAACGTATCGAAAAAATCTTCATGCTCGATTTCCAGGCCGGCAATGCGCAGGGAATCCGCCAGTTGGTCCGTGAGACGGTGCACTTGCTCGGCGATGGCGCGAAGGCCGCGGGGCCCGTGATACACGGCATACATCGAGGCGATGACCGCGAGGAGAACCTGGGCGGTACAGATGTTACTCGTCGCCTTGTCGCGCCGGATGTGTTGTTCGCGGGTTTGCATCGCCAGGCGATACCCGGGCCGGCCCGTCGCATCGTGGGAAACGCCGACGAGTCGGCCGGCCATGTGACGTTTGTGGGCGTCGCGGGTGGCGAAATAGGCGGCATGCGGTCCGCCGAATCCGAGCGGAACCCCGAAGCGCTGGGTGCTGCCGACGGCGACGTCGGCGCCAAATTCTCCGGGCGGTTTCAGGAGAGTTAGCGCGAGAATGTCGGCCGCCACAACCAGGAGCGCGCCGGCGTCGTGCGCGGCTTTCGCAAAAGGCTCGTAATCGAAAATGGCGCCGTCCGTCGCCGGGTACTGGACGAGCGCTCCGAAAACCGTGTCGTCGAATTTGAAGGCCGAAAAATCTCCGGTGACGACCTTGATCCCGAGTGGTCGCGCCCGGGTTTCGACGATCTCGATCGTTTGCGGATGGCAATTATCAGCGACAAAAAATGTGGCCCGTCCGCCCCCAACGGCGGCGCGGCAGAACGTCATGGCCTCGGCAGCCGCGGTCCCTTCATCGAGCAGGGATGAATTGGCAATGTCGAGCGCCGTGAGTTCGGTGATCATCGTTTGAAAATTCAGGAGCGCTTCGAGCCGGCCCTGCGCGATCTCCGCCTGGTAAGGCGTGTAGGCGGTGTACCATCCCGGGTTCTCCAGGATGTTCCGCTGAATGACTGGTGGCGTAATGGAGTCGTGATAGCCGGCGCCAATAAAGGAGCGCGCGACCCTGTTTTTCTGCGCGACCAGGCGGAGCTCAGCCAGCGCTTCCGATTCGGATTTGGCGTCGGGCAGATTTAGCGCGCGATCGAGGCGGATGTTCTGCGGAACGGTTGCGTCGATGAGCTCGTCGAGATTGTCGAAGCCGAGCTCCTTAAGCATCTCCTCGCGGGCCCGCTGGTTGGGGCCGATGTGCCGTTGGGCGAAAGAACCGACTCGATCTTTCTCGCGCGGCCGCCGCGATACCGGCGTGGATTCAACATTTTTCGCCGGCGATTCCGTTTCAGCAGTGGGCATCCGCTAAATTACGGAGTGCGTTTGGCCGTTCAAGCAAAAGGGTGGAAGAAGTGTCATCCCAACGCCGTCGATAGAGCGCGGCGAAAGTCGCTCGACGTTTAACGCGATCCCTCGGGTGCGCTTCGCTCCGCTCGGGATGACGCGCCGGCGCGAAGGCAAATCTGCTCACCCGGCCAGGGATAGTTGATCGTGGTTCGACTTGCGACGGAGAACCCGGTGGTTTCAAGCCGGTGCACCAGGTCGTCGAGATTATTCCAAAAGAAGCTTTCGAAAAATCCGGGACTGGTTCCCTGATCGCGGCCCAGAGCGGCTTCCACGACGAAGAGCCCGTTCGGCTTCAAGACCCTGAATACTTCGTTGGAGATACGCTCCAGGTCGAACGCATGGTCCACAGAATTGGTGTAAACGACATCTACTGAACCCGGCGCGAATTGAAGGTCGTGAAAATCGCCCTGGACCACATAGCGATTGTCGGTTCCCGGGTTGAGATCGATCCCCACCGCGAAAGCGCCCAGGTCGAGAAATGCCTTCACTTCCGTCCCGATGCGCGCCGCGAGACAGAGAACACTTCGGCCCCGCCACTCGATGTCGAAAGCCTTCAGGCGCTCACCGAGCACGGTGCGAAATTTGACGTCGTACTCGCCGAAGTCATGCGTCTCGAGTTTCGCCTTTTGGTGTTCCAGGTAAGCTTCGTAGGAATTGTACCTGCGCTTTTGGAACGCATCATCCGCGGTGTTCCAGCGCTCGCCGAATTTCCGGAACAACGCGCGCTTTCGCAGAGAACGCTTTAGTCGATTAAAGGCGCGCACATCTATTTTGGATCGAAGGTTTGCACTCCGTGTTCCTTCAGGCGCGCCCGGACTTCCGCCAAATGCTGATGGTTCCGGGTTTCAACCGTACAAACGACGTGGACGGCGGAAACATCCGAGCCGGCGAAAGCGCGATCATGCACAACCTGCTTGATGCTCGCGCCGGTCGAAGCGATTTCGGTGGCAAGATCCGCCAGTCCACCTGGGCGATCGCTGATCACAGCGGTAAAACGGCAGAGGCGGCCATCCGCGACCAGCCCGCGTTCCACGACGCGGCTCAAGACATTTGGGTCGATGTTTCCGCCGCAGAGAAGGAGAACGACACGTTTCCCCTTCAGTTCGTCGAGCTGTCCCGAAAGACAGGCGGCCAGCGGCGTCGCGGCGGCGCCTTCCACGACGCCTTTTTCTAGTTCGACGACGCGCAGGATGGAAACGGCGATCTGTTCTTCGCTAACCACAACGGTGCGATCGATGAGGGGCGCCGCCGTCTCGTAGGCATTCTGGCCTACCTGCGCGATCGCGAGTCCATCCGCGAGCGTCGGCTTCATTTCGATCCGAGTCGGTCTTCCCTGCTCCATCGCGGCGGCAAAACTGGCCACGTGCTCCGCCTCCACCGCAATCACCCTCGCGTCCGGTTTCAAACTCTTCACCGCCAGGGCCACGCCCGCGAGCAAACCGCCGCCGCCGACGGGAATGACGACGGCATCGAGATCCGGGACTTGCTCAACGATCTCCAGACCCATCGTGCCCTGGCCGGCAATGATTGCCGGGTCGTCGTAACCATCGATGTAAGCCAGACCGCGTTCCTGCGCGATCTCGTGGGCACGCTCCTTCGCTTCCGTAAAATCTTTTCCGTGCAGCACCACGGTCGCTCCGAGCTTCTGGCAGTTGCCGATTTTGATGAGCGGCGCGTACTTCGGCATCACGACGGTGGCTGGGATGCCGAGCAATTTTCCCTGATAGGCGAGCGCCTGGGCGTGATTGCCGGCGGAGGCCGCGATCACGCCGCGCTTTTGCTGCTCGGGCGGCAGCTGCGCCAGGGCGTTGCGAGCGCCGCGTTCCTTGAAACTGCCGGTGCGCTGCAAGTAATCGAGCTTGCAGAAGATCGTCATGCCTGTGATTTCGCTCAGCGGAATCGATCTCGGGCAGGGCGTATAAAAAACGGCACCCTCGATCCGCTTCCGCGCCCCTTCGATGTCCTTTATCGTGATCACACGAGGCGTTAATATACAGCGCGAGCGCGAGCGGCAATGTTTCCTGTAGCCGGAGAGGCGATCCCGGCCCCTTCGCGCCCTGATTTGGCCCGGGATCAGCGATCCCGGCGGCAAGACCTAACGAGTCGTCACCAGGTCGAGCGTTTCGCGAATTTTGCTGGCGAGCTGTTCCGGGTCGAACGGTTTTGGGAGGAAGAACATTTCCTGGTCATGGCGCTCGCCCGGATGAAGCGACTCCTGCAAGTAGCCGGAAATGAAAACGACTTTTGTTCCCGGGCTCATCTTGTTCATCCAGTCGGCAAAGCAGCGCCCGCTCATCTGTGGCATCACCATGTCCGTGAGGAGCAGGTCGATCTTCTTGCCGCCGCTTCGGCCGATCAACTGCTGAGCGTCGTCGCCGTTGGCCGCTTCGAGCACTTCATACCCGAGACTGCGCAGGACGCGCACGGAAAGATGCCGCACGCTAATGTCGTCTTCGAGGACAAGAATCGTCTCGTTCCCGGTGGGGAGTTTCTTGGCGCCGGGTTTCCGGTAGGAAGGAGGCGCGGGCGCCGCCACCCGCGGCAGGAAAATCTGCACGGTCGTGCCCTGGCCGACTTCGCTCTCCACGCAGATGTGGCCGCCGCTTTGTCGGACGATTCCGTAGCTGGTGGCAAGGCCCAGGCCCGTGCCATGGCCTTCGTCCTTCGTCGTGAAAAACGGTTCGAACAGATGTTGTTTTACCTCGTCGGTCATGCCGCTGCCATTGTCCGTGACGCTGATCCGGACATAATCTCCGGCGGGAAGCTCATCCAGCGTGCACTCGTGCTCTTCCGCGGGCTCGATCGTGACCGCGGAAGTTTCCAGGGCCAGGCATCCGCCGCCGGGCATTGCGTCCCGCACGTTGACCACCAGATTAAGGATGACCTGGGTGAGCTGACCCGGATCGACTTTGGTGTGGAGCCCATCTTTTCCGCGCTGAAAATCGCATTGAACTGAGATGTTTTCTCCGAGCAGACCGAGAAGTGAGCGCTCATGATTCGCGAGCAAAGAATTCACCTCCACCACAGCGGGCGCGAGCGGGTGCTTGCGGCTAAAGGCGAGGAGTTGGGCGGTCAGGGCGGAGGCGCGGGCGGCGGCGCCCCGAATTTCGCGAATGTGGCTCGCGATCGCGCCTTTCATTCCCAGCTCATCCAGAAGCAGGTCGCTGTAGCCGAGAATGGTGGTGAGGAAATTATTAAAGTCGTGGGCCACTCCGCCGGCGAGCTGACCGAACGCTTCCATTTTTTGGGAACGAACAAGCTGGTCCTGGAGTTGTTTTCGCGCCGTAATGTTCATGAGCGACCCCACGAAACGCACGGCCCGTCCGTTGCAATCGCGGACGATGTGAGCGCGCTCGAGCAAATCGAGGTAAGAGCCGTCGACGTGCCGAAAGCGATATTCACCGGCCCAATGATCGCCATCGGCGGCGAGAGCCTCTCGGATGCTGGCTGCAGCCCGGGCGCGATCCTGGGGATGAAGTTGTTTCTGCCAGAACCCGATCTCGTTCGTGGCAACGGAAGGGGTATAGCCAAGGAGAGCGTCGAGACCTTGCGGCCAGGAGAGCGCGCCGGTGGCTAGAGTCCAAACCCGAACAGCATCATTCGTAGCTTGGGCAGCGAGCGCAAGATGTTGCGGGATTTCATTCGGGCGGCTCGGAAGGTCAGAAGAAGTTTCATGGGATTGGTTGGCAGATCCTGTCGCCGTTCGGTGATGGTTTTGGTGGGATACCTCGTCTCCCTGAATTTCGGTCGCTAATCGCATCTTCAGGTTGTGTTTGGAACCCGCGATTCAAGAGAGCTAATTCCGTGCCTCTGCCCGGAGCGGGTGCGAACATCAAAACGCTTGCCTTTGCACCGCATAAAAATGAGTTTGAGGCTCGTATTTTACAGGTCATGAACCTTTCGCCAGATCCACTGAAGCCACTGAAAAATCAAAAGGCGCTCGTGACCGGAGCAAACTCTGGGATTGGCGAGGCCTGCGCCCTGGCGCTGGGCGCCGCGGGTGCTGAAGTGGTCGTTAATTTCTATTCTCGCCCGGAGGAAGCCGAGCGCGTCGTGGATTGCATCCAGCGAAGCGGCAGCAAAGCCATAGCCCTCCACGGCGACGTCAGTCAGGAGGAAGAAGTGAAGCGGATGTTCGCCGAGATGATGAAGCAATTTGGCACCATCGACATCCTGGTGAACAACGCCGGCCTGCAACGCGACGCGCCTTTTCACGAGATGACGCTCGAGCAATGGAATACCGTCCTCGCCACCAACCTGACCGGTCAGTTCCTCTGCGCGCGTGAAGCGGTCCGGGAATTTCTTCGTCGCGGCGTGGTGCGGGAGATTTCGTCCTCCGCCGGGAAGATCATTTGCATGAGTTCCGTGCACGAAGTGATTCCCTGGGGCGGCCACGTTAATTACGCCGCGTCGAAAGGGGGCGTGATGCTTCTGATGAAAAGCATGGCCCAGGAGCTCGCGCCGAAAAAGATCCGCGTAAACAGTATCGCGCCGGGAGCGATCAAGACGCCGATCAACCGTACCGCCTGGGACACGCCAGCGGCTGAAGCGGAATTGTTGAAGTTGATCCCGGAAGGGCGAGTTGGTTTGCCCGAGGACATCGCGCGCACGGCCGTCTGGCTCGCTTCCGACGCCTCGGATTATGTGACCGGGACGACGCTTTTCGTCGATGGAGGAATGACGCTTTATCCCGGATTCGCTACTGGCGGATGAGGCTGCTACGGCATGGCCGAGTCCGCCGTCGCCACGCTCTTCAAAGCGTTCTGCGAATCGAACTGCAATAGTTTGCGCGTCGCGGAGGTGAGAAGCTGTTGTTCCTCGGGCAGGAGCTGCGCTTTGTTCGCGGCGGACAGATAAGAGTGGGCCCGTTCCATTTGCCCGTTCTCAACCAGAATCACGAAATAATAAGCCGCGATCGCGGGGTGGCGGAGCTGAGCTTCCTTCAACGTATCCATTTGCCGGAGCGCCTCACTCGTCTTGCCTTCGGTAAAAAGAGCGAACGCGTAGGTGGAACTGAAGGCCGCGTTCGCCGGGTTTTCAGCGTAAAGCCTTGTCGCGAGCCGGCGCGCGGAGCTGTCGCCGTTCAGAAGCAAGCCGAGGCTCGCGCAATTATTCGCCGCAACCAGGTCGCCCGGATTCAATTCCAGGGCGCGTTTGGCCACGCGAAGCAGGCCGTGGCTGTTCTGCTTCGACTTGTAGAGCCGCTGGAGCGCCGTCAGGGCTTCTTTCGTGTTTTCATTTCCGTTCGCGATCAACCACCACGCTTCCTCTGCGTCGTCGGCGTAGTCCCAGCCCTCGGCGAGCTGCGCAATCGCCGCCAGCCGATCGGTCCGATTCTTCGTGGCCTTTAACGCCGCACCCCAGGCGGTTTGTGATTCCATCGAGGAACGGTCATTCGGGGTGAGGTGATGAAGCGCATGGCTTAGCACGGCCAGCCGAAGGAATTCATCCTCGCCCCAGCTCTTGCCATCCACCCACGCGTGCAATCCGTTCCAGTCCTGAAGAAAACTGTATGCTTCGGCGACAGCGAGAGGGACTGGCTGATCGTTAAGAATCTCCCTGGGCAAGGCACGACCCCACGCGAGGCTGGCCTCTGCCATGCCGTGGCGATTCATCCATGTGATCAAGACAGCAGCTGCGGCAGGTGAATTCGCTGCGCTCGCTTCCGCGTCGCGTAAGGCAGTTGGGGCGTCATCGGTTTTTTGCGCTGCCTCGACATACAGCAACAGGTCAGACAGCGTCGCGCGTTTTTCCGACCGCAACTGCGTCGCCCATTTTTCAGCGGCGACCCGGGAGTTGTTGGCGAGCGCATCGGAGGTCAGGGCCCGAAGAGCTTCAACTCGGAGCGCGCTTTGGTCAGCCAGCCGAGCCAGATCGGAGCGCGCTTTCTCCCGCGTTGGCGGCTCTGTCGAGGTCAGTCGCACGGTGGCGAGATTGAGCGCGAGCTGCTGATTGCCAGGATCGAGCTCCAGGGCTGCTCCGAACTCCGACTCTGCCAGCGTGGGTTTCTTTTCCGCGATCGCCAGGACGCCGGCGAGCTTATGATATTTCAGATTCGCGCGGCCGGCTGCGTCCACCGCATCGAGCGTTTTGCGGGCAAGGTCGAGCTGACCGAAGCGAAGCTCCGCCGCGGCGAGCGCGACTTTATCGGCGCCGTTGCCAGGTTCGAGTGCGATTACCTGTTCGCGCCAGGCAAGAGCCTCGCGCCGACCGGCCAGTTCCGCCGTTTCCGCCATGATTCGACAGGCGGTGACATTGTTTGAATCGATCTGCAGGAGGTGGCGCGCGACGAGCACCGCGCTTTGGTAGTCCTGGCGAACAAGAAATTCCTGCGCCTGCTGCGAGAGGTGGTGCCTCTGCCAGATGCCGTAAGCGCGATATCCTCCGAAACTAAGAGCAGCAAGGAGGACGAAAGCGGCGGTCCGACGTCCCCATCGTTGGTAGAAATTCCGGCGCTGCAACGCCCGGACGTTCCCGAAGCAATCGTTACTTCCGGAATTTTGCACTGTGACGAAGAATTATGGCGCCCGCCACCAAAAGGGAACCGACCGCACTCCAGGCGGGATTAATTTGGGCAATCGGCAGGATGGGCGTCCAACCCGGCGGCATCGCGTCAGCCATTGAGGCGACGGAGGAACCCGACAGGCAGAGAAAAACGATTCGCGGAACGAGGTACATAAAGGAAAGGTGGGAGCACTCTCCTGAATAGCACCCGTCATGCCGCTTGGTGCGTTGACGGACAGGCCGGGCCTTTGGTCGGTTCCGCCGGGGTTGAATCTCAAATAACGATTCGTGCTTTCCTTTGCTCGGCTCCCGCTGAAGCTTCCGCGGAATGTCACGGCTGCCGCTGTTACGAATCCTTGCTCCGTGGATTGGGGCCGCAGCGCTGTGGCTTTGGCTCTTTTTTCACCTCCACGTCGAATGGTCCCTCAATCCGCAATACAACTTCGGATGGGCCGTGCCTTTTCTGTCGCTGCTTATGTTTTGGTTTCGCTGGCAACGCCGGCCGGGTCCGGATGTTCGCAGTCGCATCAGTCCTTGGGCAAAATGGGCGGCGCGGCTTGTTTTATTGCTGCTTTTCCCCATCCGAATCATTGAAGAGGCAAATCCGGATTGGCGCCTGTTGAGCTGGCTGTTCGCTCTCTGCGTCGTTGTTTTCTCACTTTTCTCGCTTTTCCGGGTCGGCGGGCGCAGCTGGTTGAAGCACTTTGCATTTCCAGTCTGCTTTCCTCTGGTAGCGGTGCCCTGGCCCGTGCAGCTCGAGAACGTCGTGGTCCAAAGTATGATGCGAGCGGTGGCCTCCGTGGCCGTAGAAGTCGCCAGTTGGTTCAGCGTGGGCGCGTACCAACTGGGAAACGTCATCCAGTTGCGCAACGGATTCGTGGGGGTGGACGAAGCGTGCAGCGGCGTGAAAACACTTCAGGCCGGAATCATGGTGGCGCTCGTCCTTGGCGAGCTCATGAACGTACGCGGGAAGAAGCGCGTTGCCCTGCTGCTTCTTGGGTGCGGCTGGGTCTTCGTCTGCAACGTCTTTCGGGCAACCGGGTTGGTTTTCGTGGCCGCTAACAATGGTCTGGACGCGCTCGGCCGCTGGCACGATCTGATCGGGACTGCGGCGCTGCTGGGCGGAATGGCGGGCATGCTCGGCCTCGCGTGGCTCTGGAAAGGCGAACCAGAAAAGGTTCGACCTCCCGATGGATCATCGAATGCGCCGGGACCTTTCGCGCCACAATGGATGGCGCTGGCCTGGCTGG
>JBBRMO010000015.1:0-13100 GCA_038230815.1 Chthoniobacterales bacterium | reverse complement strand
TCGAGCGTCCCTCGTTGCTCGACCCGGCCTTCGTTCATGAGAATGATTTCGTCGCCGAGGTAGGCGGCTTCGGCCAGGTCGTGCGTGACCAGGATCGCCGTTTGCTTCAGTCGCGAGAAAATTTCCTTCAGGTCTTTTTGGAGGGCAGCACGGACCAGCGGATCGAGCGCGCCGAGCGGTTCGTCGAGCAGAAGCAGTTCGGGTGAGAGCATCAGCGCACGCATCAGGCTGATGCGTTGCCGCTGGCCGCCTGAAAGTTCGAGCGGATAACGATTAAGGGCGGCTTCGGGAAATCGCGTTAATGCGCAAAGCTCGGCCAGCCGGTTTTCCATTTTCGGCGCGGGCCATTTCAGATGACTCGCCATGAGCAGAACGTTTCTGCGCGCGGTAAGATGGGGAAAAAGGCCGCCGTCCTGGATGACGTAACCAATCCGGCGGCGGAGCTCCGGGATGTTGTCCGGGGTGATCGTCGCATCATCGAAGCGAATGGTGCCGGCGTCCGGATCGAGCAGGCGGATGATGAGCCGGAGCAGCGTCGATTTGCCGCACCCACTCGGTCCGATGAGGACCGTGGTTTTCCCGCGGGCGAAATTGAGATCGGTCGGATGGAGGGCGACGGCAGGGCCGTAGGTTTTGCTAACGCCGATGAGTTGAACGAGCGAGTCCACGTAGACCGCTACCTTAGCTTGTGATGCGGAACGAAGTCGAAGCATCCCGTTGATTTTCCCCGCGACTCCGCCGGCGAGAACCACGGGATTTCGGCGTGGCAGACAGGGCCGCGGCTAGAGCTGGAAGCCCTCTACTCCGCGACCGCGAAATGGAAAATGGCGAACAACTGCTCGGGATCGGTCCAGACTCGAGCTGCTTCGCGGAAACCCGCGGAGGCCGCGAGCCGCGCAAAACCCTCCAGGGTATGTTTGTAGGAGAATTCCGTGATGATCTTTTCGCCGCGGGCGAAGGCAAATTCGCGGCCGCCGACATGGACTCTCTGGTCGGCGCCGCTGATGAGATGCATCTCAACTCGGCCATCGTTTTCGTTGTAGACCGCGCGATGCGTCCAGAGGGACAAATCGAAATCCGCGCCCAACTCGCGATTGGCCCGAACGAGCAGATTCAGATTGAACTCGGCCGTGACGCCGGCGCCGTCGTTGTAGGCTGCTTCCAGGACGGAGCGGCTTTTCCGCAGATCAATGCCGATGATGAGGCCGCCGCTTTGCCCGCACAATCTGCATACTCGCCGCAAAAAATCGGCGGCGACCGGCGGTTCGAGATTTCCGATCGTCGATCCCGGGAAAAAGACGGCGACGTGATCGGGCTTGCGCAGCGGTTTGGGGAACTGCAATTCCTGAAGGTAATCCGCGCAGACCGGAAGGATCTCCAGGGCCGGCATGGCGTGGCTCAGTTCAATAGCGGAATCGAGCAGCCGCTGTTTGGAAATATCGACTGGAATGTAGGCGATTGGATTCTGGAGGTGTTCGAGCAAGAGTCGCGTCTTGATGCCGGCGCCGGTTCCGAAACCAATGAGCGCCGCGTTCGGTCCGATTGACTCGGCAATTTCGGGGGCGTAGCGCCGCAACAGCTTCGTCTCGGTTCGGGTAATGTAGTACTCGGGCAGTTCGCAGATTTTTTGGAACAGATCCGCACCGCGCTCATCATAAAAGAATTTGCACGGCAGCGTCCGGGGACTGCTGGAAAGCCCGGTCACAACTTCAGCGAGGAAGTCCGCGTTGACCGGCTCGAGATCGAGAACGGTCACCCTTCCGGGAGCACCGCTCATGAAAGGTCGCGGGCCAGGCGAAGGCCGGTGAACTGCCAGCGTTTTTCAGGTTGAAAGAAATTCCGGTAGGTGGCGCGGATGTGATCGCGCGAAGTTGCGCAGGAACCACCGCGCAACACCATCTGGTTGCACATGAATTTGCCGTTGTACTCTCCGAGCGCGCCGGGACCGGCGCGGTAGCCGGGGTAGGGGAGATACGCGCTCCGAGTCCACTCCCAGACATCGCCAAAGACTTGTTGAAAGGCGTCAGACGAACGGCCCGAGGGCGGGCCGCCCCGATTTGAAGCAACAGGCGCGGGATGGAAGCGTTCGTCGTCTACGAAATTTCCCACGATTGGCAAATCGGATGTGGCCCGTTCCCATTCGAATTCGGTGGGCAGGCGGGCTCCGGCCCAGTTCGCATAGGCGTCGGCTTCGAAGTAACTGATGTGGGTGACCGGCTCGGCTTCGTTGACGGGGCGAAAACCAGAGAGGGTAAAGTTCCACCAGACACCGTCGCGCTCGACCCAGTAGAGCGGCGCGCGCCAGCGTTGTTCATTGACGGTCGTCCAGCCGAGCGAGAGCCAGAATTCCGGCCGCGAGTAACCGCCCGCTTCCATGAATGCCAGATATTCGCCGTTCGTGATGAGACGATTCGAAAGCGCAAATGGCCCGACCAGGGCTCGATGGCGCGGGCCTTCATTGTCGTAGGAGAAGCCGCTTCCCTCGTGACCGATGGCTACAATCGCTTCCTCGAATTCGATGAAGCGCTCTGCAGATACCGCGCTGGTCTCTGTTTCTGGGGCGGCGTTTCGAAACACGGGGTAGAGCGGGTTCTGGGCGAGGACATGTTTGATGTCGGTGACGAGAAGTTCCTGATGTTGTTGCTCGTGATGCAGGCCGAGAACGAGAACCCGCTCAATTTCGGCGAGGAGGGTTTCATCGGCATCGTGAAGCAATTGCGTAACGCATTCATCGATCGACTCGCGGAAACGATACGTCTCCGCCACCGTCGGTCGCGAGATAAAGCCCCGCAGATCGCGACGGTGCATGTCGCCGGCGGCATTGTAGTAGGAATTAAAAAGATAGGCGTACTGTGGAACCTCGGAGCGATAACGCGGCTTCCAAACCTTCACCACAAAGGTCTCGAAAAACCAGCTCGTGTGCGCGAGATGCCATTTGGTCGGGCTCACGTCCGGCATCGATTGCACGACATAATCCTCCGGTTGGAGATCGCGGCAAAGGTGCGCCGAGAAGTCGCGCACCTGCCGGTAGCGCTCGATCAATTGCTCACGGCGCCCACGCGTGATGTTCTGGGCGCGGACTTCGTCATGGCGGAGCGATGCCTCGGCCACGAGGGTGTCGGGCGACTTCAAAATGGATCAGCCTTCCTGTTGCAGCTCTTCCCGGCGAGCTTCGACCATCTGGTCGTGGGCCGCTTCCTCGACCCCATCAGTGACCAGCTGCTCGCCGAGATTTTCATCATCCTCAATCCGGGGCGCGCGGTGTCCGGTAGATGACGCCACGACGTTCCACTCCTCAACAACTTCGGCGTTATCGTCGGTTTCTTCCGGGGCGTTCGAAGGCAGGGCGCCGAGTAATTCGCGTCGCGCCTGGTCCCAATCGGCATCGGTGAATTCGTCCGCCTCGCGTTCGGCGATGAGAGCGATTTCGCGGGCCCGTTTTTCCACCGAGTCAGGCGAGGGCGCGCCGAAGCCATCGCCGTGCAAAGAAATTTTACCGCTGGCCGGGTGTGAGTTTTCGTTCATATGAGTAAATACGAAGCAAATGGGGATAGTGTTCGCATCGAATGTGACATTATCCGGCCCGCCGGTTCTAAAGGCAAACTGGGTTTTGTTCTTCGATGAGTCATTGCCCTGATATCCTTAACCTCTCGAACGGCTCGGCGGTTGCGCTCAGCGAGTACGGAGATCCACTCGGCTCGCCGGTTTTCTTTTGCCATGGCTGGCCGAGTTCGCGCACCATGGCCGAGCTGGCGGATGAGGCGGCGCGCGACCTGGGCGTGCGGATCATCTCGCCGGACCGGCCCGGCATTCGCGCTTCGCAATTCCAGGCGGACCGACGGCTGCTCGACTGGCCTCCGCTCCTAAACGAAATTGCTGATCGCCTCGGGATTCAGCGGTTCCGAATTCTCGCGATTTCCGGTGGCGCGCCCTATGCCTACGCGAGTGGGTGGATGGCGCCGGAGCGCGTGGAAAAGATTGCAGTGGTCAGCGGGGCGCCACCTCTTGATGGACTGAATGACCTCGACGGCCTGCTTCCGATCCACCGGCGCCTGCTCCTGCTTCGTCAGTCCCGGCCGCAGTTGCTCAAGGCACTGTTTAATCTGGCGCGACCGTTCGCCGCCCTGCGGATGCCGATCCGTTTTCGTCCCCTGCTGCTGAGATTTCTTCAGCCCTGCGATGCCAACGTGCTGCGCGAGTCTCGCGCCTTCGAAGTTTGCTTTGAGAGCGCCCGGCACGCATGGGGTTCGTCCGCCCTCGGGGTCATGACCGATGCCGAAATTTACGTGACCCCCTGGGGATTTCCGCTCGAAGAGGTTCATGTGCCGGTCACTCTTTGGCACGGCACAAGGGATCGCACGTTTGCTCACCGCCTCGCCAGGGATGTAGCGAGGCGGCTTCCGGACTGCCAATTCCATCTGGTTGAAGGAGCGGGCCATTACTCGCTCCCTATCCGCTACGTCCGTGAAATTCTGGAGGAACTCCTGGGTGAATCGAGCGCTCCGCCGCACGGTGCCAGAGAGTCCGAGCCAGGGGCGCGCTAAGTTGTCATCGAGTGGCGGAGCGCTCGATCCACCACTCTTCCAGGCACCCTGCAATTAGAATTCAGGATGTCGCCGCGGCGGGCTCCTTCCCACTTTGAATTTTCGCGTGCATAGGTTGCCACCCCGGCCGAACCTTGACGGTGGAAGATTTCACTGCGGGCGTTACGCCCGACCAATCACCGCGGCGCCAATCTTCGATCGACCCGCATTTTGACGAACGAGTCCGCCAGCTCGTGGCGGACTGGGGTGCGGAAAAATCACCGGAGTTAATTGAAGAGATGATCATCACCGCGCTCAAGATGGCGCGGGACAAGATGGGCACGGGTGACCTGAAGCTCATGAACCGGTCACTCAAGGAAATGCGTTATGCTGCGAAAATTTTTTCCGGTTACCGGCAGTTTCGCAAAGTTTGCGTCTTTGGTTCCGCGCGGACCCCGCCGAGCGAAGCGCAGTATGTCGTGGCCGAGGAGTTCGCGCGGGAGATGGTTCGGAACAACTATATGGTCATCACCGGGGGCGGCGATGGCATCATGGGCGCGGCCCAGGCTGGGGCCGGCCGCGAGCACAGTTTTGGACTCAACATTCGCCTTCCGTTCGAGCAGCACGCGAATGCCACGATCGAAGGGGACCTAAAACTGATTAACTTTAATTACTTCTTTACCCGCAAACTAAACTTCGTGAAGGAAACGCACGCGTTCGCCCTTTTCCCGGGTGGGTTCGGCACCATGGACGAAGGGTTCGAAGTCCTCACCCTTATGCAAACCGGCAAGGCGCGCATCATCCCGGTCGTCTTGCTGGATCGGCCGGGCGGCACTTACTGGCAGACCTGGCTGGATTTCCTGACCGAGCATTTCTTCAAGTTCGGTTATATCGGCCCGGATGATTTTCATTGGTTCAAGATCGTCCCGAGCGTCAACGAAGCGGTCGCAGAAATCCTCCGCTTCTACACCATCTACCAATCCTCCCGCTGGGTCGGGCAGGAGCTGGTTATTCGGATCGCGCGGAAGCTCTCCGGGAAGGCGATCAGCGATTTGAATCGAGAATTTGCCGATATCGTTCGCGCCGGCGACATTGTTCAGGGAAGCGCGCTGCGTCAGGAAAAAAACGAACCTGATATCTGGGACTTGCCCCGACTCATTTTCACGCCGCACCGAAGGAGCTTCGGTCGCTTCCGGCAGTTGATTGACGCGATCAACGGCGCGGAGGTGGCTTAGGCCTCCGGGCGTTTTTCCAGAATGTAATCGTGGATGGTGTTTACGGTCCGGAGCGCTGTCGCCGCGACCTCGGAATTCGGAACGCCGACACCAAAAGTTTTTTCCATGCTCACGACCAGTTCGAGAGCATCGATGGAATCGAGTCCCAGGCCACCCGGACCAAAGAGGGGAAGATCATCGCCGATCTCGTCCGCCGTGGTCTGGAGCATCAGGTTCTTGACCAGCATTTCCTTGATGCTTTTACGAAGATCGTTGTCGGACATGGATATGGTTGAATCGCGAACCGGACGAGCGGCGGACGCGAGCGGCGACTGTGTCGCAATGTGCGACTGACGTCAAATGCTTGAAGAGAAGGGGCTGTCCTGTCCCAAATAAATGGGACGAATAATAGGACGACACCCGCCGCGGCGGGCAGGCTTTGGTCGTCCCTCCAACTAAATCCGATCTGTGCGGTCGGGGTTGGGGGCGCGGACTGGGTCCTCCGGGGCAGGCACCGGCTGGTTCTCGATCCGCGGAACGGTGGCGGCAGGGGGGCGGGCGTCTGCGGTCTTCGCCGGGTCGGTTTTCGCGGCGGAATGGAGTTCATCGCTGAACTCGTCCTTCGCTTTCTGGAATTCCTTGATGGCCGAGCCCATGCCGCGCGCGAGCTCCGGCAATTTCTTCGCACCGAAAAGAACGAGGATGATCAAAAGAATGATGATCAGGTCAGGTCCGCCGAGATTAGGCAAAAAAGCGAACAAGCTCATGGGGCAAGCATCTGCCCATCTCCATAAGTTGCAAGGTATTTCAGAGGAGCCGCCCACCGTGCTATGTAGGAGCAATGACTCGTGCTGGTCAGCAAATCCGCGCCCTATTCGACAAGCAATACCGGAGGGCCTTTCGGAACCTTCGGCATTTGCCGCGGCTCACCTACCGCTCCGTGATTGATGCCGGCGCGAATCGCGGCTCTTTCACCGACGCCTTCCTCCGCCTGCACCGGCCCGAACGCCTCGTCCTGGTTGAGGCGATTCCAGAGCTCGCGATGAAATTGCGAGCGAGGTATTCCCTGGATCCGCGCATCTCGGTAATCTCCACGGCCTTGTCGGATCGCACCGGCGAGGCGCAGTTTGAGATCAACCGATCCGAAGCCTCGAGCTCGCTCTTATCGATCGACCAAAGAAATTCCGCCTGGTTCAGCCGCGATCTTCGCGTCGCCCGTTCCATCATAGTTCCAACGATGACGCTGCCCGAGTTGATGGCGCGAGAGAGTTTGACGAGCATCGATCTTCTCAAGCTCGACCTTCAGGGCGCTGAGGGGCTGGTTCTGACGAGCGGAGCGGCGGTCCTGGAACGGATCCGGGTTATCTACACCGAAGTTTTCTTCGAGCAGCTCTACGCCGGAGCCTGGCTCTTCCGCGACATGAATGATTTCCTTTCGGGCCACGGATTCAAGTTGTGTGGTCTGTCGAACATAGTCCACGCGGCCGATGGCGATCTTCTCCAGGCGAACGCGACGTTTCGGAGGCTGTAACATTGCTCGATGTTTACACCGTCGAAACATTGGCTTTGATAGGGCCCTGGTGCGGCTCGACAGAGTCTCGCCCTCCCAATAGATTTTATGCGTCTCCTGATTGTCGGACTGCTTTGTCTCTTCCTCAGTAATGCGAGTCACGCCGCGACCCTCGCCGGCCAGTCGATCCAGCCTGGCGGCAAGATCGAAATCCGGTTTCCGGTTTCGCAATACTTTCAGGGGATCGCGGCCCAGGACGGTAATCCGCGCCCGGAAACGGGCCGAGCGGTCCTGACCTTTCCGGCCGGATTCGATCCCTCGCGGACCTGGCCCATTCTTATCGTCACATCCACGAGCGACTTCAATCGCACCAGCGCCATGGATGCCGACTGGTATCGTTCGCCCGCCACCGCCGAGGGCTGGGTAGTCCTCGGATCGGATGCGACGATGAGTCCGCACATCGACTCGACGCAATGGCGACTCGGACTTCTTGGAGCCGCCCTCGAGGCGATTTGGAAGGAGTGGCCCCAATCTGCAAAATGGCCGGTCGCATTCGCCGGTTTTTCCGGCGGATCAAAACGGACGGGCGTTCTGGGCGCGATGCTGGCGAAGAGCGGCTCGGTGAGGGTGGGGGGATTTTTCCTCAGCGGGATTAACGAAGATCGCCTGGGCGAAGCGTACAAAACGTATCAGCCGGGCCGCGGATTTCTCGAAGTGCCCGTTTGGCTGAGCAGCGGTTCCAGCGATCCGATCGCGACGCCAGCCGCCCACAATCTGGTCAAGGCGTCGCTGGAGCGCACCGGATTCAAGCGTGTGCGCCTCGAACAATTCGGCGGCGGACACCAGTTGAAACTGTCGGAGGTGCGGCGCGCTCTGCAATGGTTCCGGCAGCTCGGAAGGTTTTAATTTCACTCGGCTCGTGTTGGAGCCGGGATCATCGATCCCGGCTATAGCCCGGCCGACTATTCCTCGCAGTCGTAATAGTCCAAATTTTCACCGCGCATGAGCCTGCGCTCGGGCGAACGCGGGAGTTCTGGCCAGGGAGCGGCGATTTCCGGCGTTTTAACGGCGGTTTAGAACCACCGCTCCTGAAAGCGTTCCATCTCCAACTGGGAAAGGCTAGGATGAGGGTCCATTGGAAAGGGTGGCTGCTCTCCTACACGTCGTAATACATCGCGAATTCGTACGGATGGGGCCGAAGACGCAAGGCGTCGTATTCCTTCTGTTTCAGCTCGATCCAGTTCGCGACGAAGTCGGCGTTAAACACATCGCCTTTGAGAAGGAAACTGTGGTCCTCGCTCAAAGCTTTTATCGCGCCGCTAAGTGAATCGGGGACGCTCGGAACGTTAGCCAGTTCTTCGGGCGGCAACTCATAAAGGTTCTTGTCGAGCGGATCGCCGGGATCGATCCGGCTCTGGATTCCATCCAGGCCAGCGAGGAGCAGCGCGGAGAAGGCAAGATAGGGATTGGCCGCCGGATCGGGCGTTCGAAACTCGATTCGTTTCGCTTTCGGATTCGCGGAATAGGTGGGAATGCGGATGGCCGCGGAACGGTTCCGGGCGGAGTAGGCCAGATTGACCGGCGCTTCGAATCCGGGGACGAGCCGCTTGTAGCTGTTCGTCGTTGGATTCGTCAGGCAGGTCAGGGCCGGGGCGTGGCGCAAAATTCCGCCGATGAAGAACAGCGCCATTTCGCTCAGGCCGGCGTAACCGTTTCCGGCGAAAAGCGGTTTCCCCTCTTTCCAGAGCGACATGTGGGTATGCATGCCGGAGCCGTTGTCACCGAAGAGCGGTTTGGGCATGAAGGTGACGCTCTTGTTGTGCTTCTTCGCCACGTTCCGGACGATGTATTTGTAGTACTGCATCCAGTCGCCCATTTGTTTCATCGGCGCGAAGCGGATATCGATCTCAGCCTGGCCGGCGCTCGCGACTTCGTGATGTTGCCGCTCGATCGGGATCCCGGCTTTCTCGAGTTCCAGGCACATTTCGTTGCGGATATCCTGCAAGCTGTCGGCCGGCCCGACCGGGAAGTAGCCTTCTTTAGCCCGAATCTTGTAACCGAGGTTTGGAAATTCCTCGCGGGCGCTGTTCCAATGTCCTTCCGCGCTATCGACGAGATGGAAAGACGAATTGCCCGTGTAGCTGTAACGCACTTCGTCGAAGATGAAGAACTCCGCTTCGGGCCCAAAGAACGCGGTGTCGGCGATGCCGGTGCTTTGCAGATACGCTTCTGCTTTTTCGGCGACGCCGCGCGGATCGCGGTCGTAGGGCTCGCGCGTGATCGGGTCGACGATGGTGCAAATGAGGCTGAGGGTCGGCTCGGCGTTAAAGACATCGATCCAGGCCGTGCTCGGGTCGGGAATGACCAGCATGTCGCTGGCGTTGATGGCGCGCCAGCCACGAATGCTCGAGCCGTCGAAACCGAGGCCCTCGGTGAAAATTTCCTCGTTATACTCGGTGAGCGTGGTCGTGAAATGCTGCCAGGAACCCGGCAGGTCGGTGAATTTAAAGTCCACGAGTTTCACGTCGTGGTCCTTAATCATTTTACTGACGTCGGAGGCGGTCTTGTCTTTGGCCATTGGGATTGAGTTGGAGTGTGGAGTGGTGGAGCGGTGAAATTGCTAAATGATGGAATCGCGAATTCGCCGATAAGCGAACCCGCGAGAAGCGGGGTCGAGGGAACGATGGTGTGAGAGCGAGGCGAAAGTGAGGCGTGATTCCGTCACACCGCTTTTTCGCCGATCTCTTCCGTGCGAATCCGCACGGCGTGCTCGACCGGGAGCACAAAAACTTTTCCGTCGCCGATTTTGCCGGTCTTGGCGGCGCCCACTACGACGCTGACAGCTTTGTCGACCATTTCATCGGCGAGCACGACTTCGACTTTCACCTTGGGCAGGAAATCGACCGTGTATTCACTGCCACGATAAATCTCGGTGTGGCCTTTCTGCCGTCCGAAGCCTTTCACTTCCGTCACCGTCATCCCCTCGATGCCGAGTTCGGCCAGCGCTTCCTTTACTTCCTCGAGTTTGAACGGCTTGATGATGGCTTCGAGCTTTTTCATGTGAGGTAAAATTGCGGCGCTGGGTTGTTTTTCAATCGCAAAACGAGAATTCCGAAACGCCCGGGCGCCTTCAAATTCGTTTCGGGGAATCGCCGCACGTGCTCTCATAGCAACGCCGTCGAAATCGTGCAACACCGAAATTTTTTAGCGACGATATTTCCTGGTCGCAGCCTGAAAAGATCTCACACCACGGACACCAAGGTCCACAAAGTCAGAAATCCGTTGTGATTCCTTTGTGACCGTTGGGTGAGATCCTCTACCCGCTTTCCGTCGTAAAGTTGCCGCTCCTGAGGCGCAGTCTATAATGCGCTCGGATGCCTTCCGATTCCTTCGTTCACCTCCATCTTCACACGGAATACTCATTCCTGGATGGCGCGGTGCGGATGAAGGAGCTGATGAAGAAAGCCAGGGAATTCGGGATGCCCGCGGTCGCGATCACCGACCATGGGAACCTTCACGGCGCGATCGAATTTTACCAGGAGGCGACCAGGGCCGGGCTCAAACCCATCATCGGTTGCGAGGCCTATATGGCGCCGGGCGCGATGAAGGATCGCCCGACGAATCAGCGGGACGCCGCCTATCATTTCACCCTTCTCGCGAAGGATGAGGCGGGATACCGCAATCTGGTGAAGATGATCTCCATCGCCCACCTTGACGGCTTTCATTACAAGCCTCGAATCGACAAGGAGTTGCTCGCGAAACATTCCGCCGGATTAATCGGCCTGAGCGGTTGCCTCAAGGGCGAGATCAACATGGCGATCCAGTCCGATAACCTCGCCAAGGCCCGGCAAAGCGCTGCCGAGTTTCGCGATATTCTGGGAGCGGAGAATTTTTTCCTCGAGCTGCACGACCACGGGATCGAGGCGCAACAAAAATGCAACCAGATGCTGCCGCGCCTTGCGCAGGAGTTTGGCCTTGGCCTGGTCGCGGCCAACGACGTTCACTTTCTTGAGCGGAGCCACCACGAGACGCACGACGTGATGGTCTGCATCGGCACCGGCAAAATGGTTCACGACGAACGCCGGATGCGCTACCCGGCTGAGCTTTACTTCAAATCGGCGGAGGAAATGCGCGCGCTGTTCCCGGATCATCCCGAGGCGATCACCAACACCGTCGAAATCGCCGACCGGATCAATCTCGAGCTGGAGTTTGGCGTCTCGAAGTATCCGGAGTACACCGTGCCGGAAGGCAAAACCCGGGAAGCCTATCTCCGCGAGCTTTGTTACAAGGGTTTGCATGAGCGTTTTGGTGACCGCGCCGGGACGGACTCCGACCTGATTAAACGCCTCGACTACGAAGTCGATATCCTGGAGAAAACTGGCTTCGTCAGTTATTTCCTGATCGTCTGGGATTTCATTCATTTCGCCAAGCAACGCGGAATCCCCGTCGGACCGGGCCGCGGTTCCGCCGCCGGATCGCTCGTCGCCTACGTCCTGGGAATTACCGACATCGATCCACTCCAGTTCGGATTGATCTTCGAACGTTTCCTCAATCCCGAGCGGGTTTCGCCGCCGGACATCGACGTCGATTTTTGCAAAGACCGCCGGGGCGAAGTGCTGGACTACGTCCGCCAAAAATACGGTGACCGGCGGGTCTCGCAGATCGTGACGTTCAACAAGATGAACGCCAAGAGCGCGGTGCGCGACGTCGGCCGCGTGATCGGGCTTTCCTACGGTGAAGCGGACCGGCTTGCACGCATGATTCCGAATGGGCCTGGACAGCAAAACATCTCGCTCACCGATTCGGCCCTGGCCAATCCGGAGCTGCGCCGCGCCATCGAAACCGAGCCGGCCACCCGCCAGCTTTGGGACCACGCGCTTTTACTGGAAGGGCGCTCTCGAAATTTCGGAGTGCATGCCGCCGGGATCGTGATCGGCGATCGCGATCTCTCCGAGTATGTACCGTTGCGCCGCGATCCCAAGGAAAAGGAAGTCATTACCCAGTATCCGATGGGGCCGCTCAACGACCTCGGATTGCTCAAAATGGATTTCCTCGGGCTGCGCACCCTGACGGTCCTGCATGACGCCGAAGAATTGATTCGAAACCGGGTGCCGGATTTTTCCCTCGCCCAGGTCCCGCTGGATGATGGGGCGACGTTCGCGCTTCTCAACCGCGCGGAAACCATTGGAATCTTCCAGTTGGAAGGCGGCATGACGGGGTTCTGCAAACAATTCGATTTCAAGGCGATCGACGACATTATTGCGTTGAGCGCGCTCTATCGCCCGGGGCCGATGGATCTGATTCCGGATTACATCAAGCGCAAGAAGGGCCTGGCGAAAATCCGCTATGAGCATCCGCTGTTGGAGCAAGTCTGCGCCGACACCTACGGGGTCATGATTTACCAGGAGCAGGTGATGGCGGCAGCGAGCCGGCTGGCCGGCTACTCGTTAGGCCAGGCCGATCTGCTTCGGCGCGCCATGGGGAAGAAGGACAAGGAAAAGATGGGGAAGGAGCGCGCCAATTTCATCGAAGGTTGCGCGCGCGAAAACAAGATCCCGGAGAAAAAAGCGAACTCGATTTTCGATTTGCTGGAGACGTTCGCGGGATACGGCTTCAACAAGAGCCACAGCGCGGCGTATGGATTGATCAGCTACCAGACCGCGTATTTGAAGGCGAATTACCCGGTCGAGTTCATGGCCGGACTCCTGAGCAACGAAATCAATAACACGGACAAAATTTCGACCTTTGTGGGCGAGTGCAAACGCATGGGGATCCCGATTCTGCCACCCGACGTGAATCGAAGCGGACTGAAGTTTACCCCGGAAACTGTAGCCGGGATTATCGATCCCGGCT
>JBBRMO010000014.1:0-13582 GCA_038230815.1 Chthoniobacterales bacterium | reverse complement strand
GGGATCGCGCACCTGGACCGCAGCCTCGTTTGCGATGAGCGCCTGGACGAGCGTGGAAAAATTTCCCATGTGCGGTCCGAAGAGGACGGGTTTGCCCGCGAGAATCGGTTCGACCGGATTTTGCCCGCCGCGCGCGGTCAGGCTTTTGCCGACAAAAACAATCGTAGCCACGGCGTACCAATGCTGAAGCTCGCCGGTCGTATCGAGGAGGAGACACTGCGGCGGCGAAACCTGGATGCGCCCGGCTTCGCTGCGCAGGCTAACGTTCAGGCCGAGCCGTTCGAGCCGCGTCCGAATTTCTCTGGCGCGTTCCACGTGTCGCGGCGCGATGATCAACGTGAAACCCGGGAAGTCGGTCCGCAAACGTTGGAAGATTTCGCCGAGAATTTGCTCTTCGCCGGCGTGCGTGCTTCCTCCGAAAAGGATCGGGCTGTCGCGATCGATTCCGAAGCTGCGCAAGATTTTGAGGGGAAGATCGGGACTCAGTCTGGCACCCGCGGGGTCGTATTTGATACTGCCAACGTGATGAATTCGGTCCGGCGGAATTCCAAGTGCGACCCAACGCTGAACGTCTCCTGGCTCCTGAACGCAAACGGCGTCAAGACAGCGAAAAGTTGGTCCGATGAGCGAACGAAAACGCTGGAAACGCGCTTCCGATCGCTTCGACAGGCGCGCGTTGACCAGGGCTAATGGAATTCCGCGTCCGCGCGCTTCAGCGGCGAGGTTCGGCCAAACTTCGGCTTCCACCAGGACGATCCGAACCGGACGAATCGCGGAAAAGGCGCGGCGCATGATCGGCCAGAAATCAAGCGGACTGTAGAGGACTTCCATGCTTTCGTGCGCTTCCGAGTTCGCGACCTGGAATCCGGTCGTCGTGGTGGTGGTGAGGACGCAGAAAATCTCCGGATCGAGTTCCCGCAGCTTGGAGGACAACTTCAGCGCAATCGCTACTTCGCCGACGCTAACCGCATGGATCCAGGTGCAGCGATGCGACGAGAGTCGGGCCCGAACTCCGGCATCATAAAAGCCAAAACGTTGTCCAAACTTAACTCGGTAATTTCCGCGCCGGACCAGCTTGGTGATCTGCCCGGGAAGAAAAAAGAGCAGGCCCAGCGGGTAGAGAAGGTTGTAGAAAAATCGGATCACGAAAGGGCCTTAATTAAGCCTCTGTCATGTCGAGACATCCCCGGACCACCTGGCAATGCCCTCAACCGATTCCTCGACCCGGCAGCGGCCGGACTCGGAATGACGGAAACGCCGTAGAAACAACACTTCGGTGGCGCCATATTTCTTCGCGCGAGCGATCTCCCACAACGACGCCGCCGGCAACTTTTCCCCTGGCCGTTTTTCCAACACGAAAACTCCAGACGGTTCGAGCAGGGCGGCCAGTTCGACGCTTTCGAGCAACAGGAGCGTATATTCGCCGCCTGACTTTGTTTTTTCGTACGGCGGGTCGGCGAAAATGATTCGAAAGGGCTGCGCTATTTGGGCCGTCTCGAGAAAGGCGAAAACGTCCTGCTTGCGGACACGGCCATCCAGTTTTGTGCGCGAGAGGTTATGCTCAATGGCCGCAACCGCGGCCGTGTTCTCCTCCACAAACAAGGCCGAGATCGCTCCGCGACTAAGCGCTTCGATCCCGAGCGCTCCCGAACCCGCAAACAAATCGAGAACCCGCGCTCCGATTATCTCCTCCCCAAGGCTGGAGAAAATCGCAGACTTCACTCGATCCATCGTCGGCCGGACGCCGGCCTTCGGAACATCGAGCTGAAGGCCACCGGCGGTACCGGCAATCACTCTCATGGCGATACGCTCGGCGACGGGGATATTGTTGCCGGCGGTGACGGTGAAACTGCGGCCGACGGCGCCGCAGCCGCGGCATCTTCCGCCGCCTTTTTCTTTTTCTGAGACTTGCCGCCGCCGATCAAGCCGGTAATCACGCTACTGAGGTCCTTGAGATCGCGGCCAATCAGTTTGTCCATGAGGTTAGTCTTGGGCCGGCCCACCGTTCCTCTGACCTGAAAATTCACCGCGGTGTAACCAGGATCGTCGATCGGCTTAAAATTTTCGCGGATAGCCCGAAAGAGCTGGCTGCGCATTTTTTCATTCACGGCCAGCTGCGAATCGAGCTGAAGCTTCCCATCGAAGGAGACGGTCCCGGTCGCGGAGAGCCGGATGTTCTCGGACCGGAAAAGGAGCTCATCGATCGTCACAACGCCCGGATTGATGTGATACTTCACCTGCGCCTGATCGAGACGCAGTTGCTGTAATTCCTGGATTTGGAGCAACTGGCCCAGCGCGACCAGGAGGCTGTACTGCCGGACCAGTCCATCGTGCAAAATGATTTCGCCCGAGCCGGAAAGGGCGTTGGGATCCGCAGTCTTGCCGGTCGCATCGAGGTGGCCCTCCAGTTTGCCGGTGACGGTGCCGAGGACGCCGCCGGCTTCCGTGATGATCCGGTCCGCCTGCATATCCTTGAATTTAATGCTGACCGTAAAGGGCGAGTCTTCGGCCTGCGGTTGGATGGTAAAGCGACCCGTGATCTGGCCTTCGCCGGCGCGCGCCGTGATCTGCGAAAAATCGAGTTCGGTGGAATCATAACGCAACGGCGACTCGAGTTCCTGAAGGAAAAACCGATCGCGAAGTGAGGTCTGCGCGATCGTGATGTTTCCGCTCAAATCCGTGGCCGTGCGGAAACTCGAACGGAAACCAACGTCATCGAAGGTGGCCACGCTTTTCAGTTTCTCATCGAGAAAATGGAACCGCGCCCGGACCACGTTGACCCGCTGGATTTCGGGAGTGAACGACGCCGACGCCGGCTTGTTCTGAGACTGCGCCGGCAGTGGGGACGCGACCTTCGCCGACCTTTCCTGCACCACCACTTTTTTTACCGGCGACGAAGCGGAAGCCGGGACTTCCGCCAGCGCGGCTTTCTCCGGGGCGATCGTTTTGGCCAGCTCGGACGGTAGAGATGGCAGTCGCCACTTGCCATCAGCATTCTGCGCCCAGACGACCTCCGGGTTAATCAGCGAAATTTCCTTGATAACGAGCTGTCCTCCGAAGAGGGATGAAAAACGAATGCGGAGTCGAAATGTTTTGGCGGTCAGGAAATCGGAGGAAACACCGGGCTGGGTCTGAGGAATCGTGATGCCGGTCAGTTTCAATCCGGCCCAGGGGGTCACGCTAATGCGCTGAATGCGAAGGGTAGCGCCGAGCCGATGGCTAAGTTCCTGCTGAATCCTCGCTTGTGTCCCGCGCGACTGCACATACATGTTCACGCCGATCAGAATGAGCAGCGCCACGCCCACGATCAGTCCCAGCGCGATCAACAAAACGCGGCTCATTTTTTTCACGCCGGAAGGTTACGCCGCCGGAGTTTGAAGAAAAGAACGGAAACCTTGTTTTCTCCGTGAAAGACACCCTTGTTATCTTGAATCCGGCGGCGCGCGGCGCCCGGACGCGACGTTTGCGCGCCGACGTGGAGAAGATCGTGCGCGGGGCTACCCTGTGCGCTACCTCGCATCCGGGCGACGCGGAAGTCCTGGCGCGCCACGCCGCCATGGAAGGTTATCGAAGAATCGTGGCCGCCGGCGGCGACGGCACGATCAACGAAATCGTGAACGGGATCGCCGGCCGCAACGTTACGCTCGGCCTCCTGCCCATCGGCACCATGAATGTCTTCGCAACCGAGCTGGGACTGCCGTCGAACGATCTCGCGCACTGCTGGAAGATCATTCAGGACGATCGGACCCGTCGGGTCGATCTCCCGAGCGCGAACCGAAAGCACTTCGTGCAACTGGCGGGGGTGGGTCTCGACGCCCAGGCGGTCAAGGAAACCAGCCGCACGTTCAAACGGAACTTTGGACCGCTCAGTTATCTTATTTCCGCCGCGCAGATTGCCTCCCGCCCACCGCCCCTCTTGCAGATCGAATCGGAGGACGCGGTCACGCAGGAAGGCTCCTTTGTCCTGGTCGGAAACGGCCGCTTGTATGGGGGGCGGCTTCCGTTTTTCAAGCAGGCCGTAATGAACGACGGCCTCCTAGATGTGATTGTGTTCAAGCGATTAAGCTACGTTGATATCATCCGCTACCTGCAAAACGTGGTGTTCACTCCGCAAATTTCGTCGCCGGAAGTCGAGTATTTCCAGACGAAACGGCTTCGGGTCAGCAGTGAGGAAATGGTGCCCGTGGAAGTCGACGGCGAACTGATCGGTAATTGTCCGGTGGAATTCAAGATTTGCGCAGGCGGATTACGCGTCCTGACGCCCCTGTAGGATCTGCCATCCCGAGCGAAATCGAGGGATCCCGGGTTAATACCTTAAAGCCCATCCCTGGATTCCTCGACTGCGATCCGCTCCGCTCGGAATAACAACGAAGCGCGGCACAACTTTCGTCGACAACGAATTTTCGTTGAGATACGATCGGGGACATGCGCCTGTCCGGCCGGAAACCTTCGCCGATTACTCAGCGCTGGACCCAGCGGCCGCGGGTGGTCCTGCTTGCTCTCATCGGGCTCAACCTTGCGGTCTTTGTCGCGCAATTGTTCCTCGATGCCTATCAGCCGGGTTTTGTTCGCGAATACCTCGCCTTGAGCGATCACGGACTTCGCTCCGCTTACGGCTGGCAATTCATCAGCGCTGCTTTCCTTCACGACGGTCCCTGGCATCTGCTCGGAAACATGTTCCTCCTCTATCTCCTGGGACGCGACGTGGAATCGATAATCGGTCAGCGGCATTTTCTTTTCCTTTATTTAACGGGCACGCTGGCGGGCGAGCTCGGCCATCTGTTCCTGATGCCGGAAAGCTCGGCTCTGCTGGCTGCGTCCGGCGGACCCGCGGCGGTTGTAGTGGCCTACGCGGCAATCCTGCCGGAGCTGGAATTGACCTCGGTAATTCTTTTCCTGCTGCCGATTCGCCTGAAAGCGAAACACCTCGCGTACGGAGCATTCGTCCTTGCCACTCTCGGGATCATTTTCGACCGGACCGCGACCGTTGCCCACAGCTCCTTCCTCGGTGGCTGTATCGGGGGCTGGTGTTACGCGCACCTCCTCGGATTCGGTCGTCCTTCGATCCTGCAACGCGCCCTTTCGCAGCGCCGCGCCGAGTCCGAACGATATCGCGTCATGACGGCCGAACAATTCATCGCCGAGGAAATCGATCCGGTGCTTGAAAAAATCTCCCGAGAAGGAATGGGCAGCCTGACGCGCGCCGAACGAAGGTTGCTGGTCAGGGCGCGAGAAAAGATAACTGGGGAAGGTTAGCCTGTATCTCCGCAGTCGTTAGGCGCCCCCTCAGAAATATTCAACGTCCAAGGTTCAATTGAAGAGCGCTGGGTCATCGCTTCTCTGATTTCGACGTTGGACGTTGGACGTTGGACGTTCGACGTTCTGCCTTTCATTCTGCAGAGATGCTCGTTTCGCGCTGATGAACCCACCGGACTGGATCCAAAAAAAATCCACGGGCACCCTGAACCCCGCCCAGGTCCAAAACACACTTGAGCGCCTCGCCGAGTCCTGGCCATCGGAGGCATCGCCTCTCCCCGATCTCCTCGCCAAGTTCTCTCTTAACGAGGACGCATTGCTTCATCTCATCTCCGTCTCCAGCGTTTGCGCGGCGCGCTTGATCCGGCACCCGGACATTCTTCTCTGGCTCGCGCGTCCCGAGGTCTCTGACGCCCCGCGGGGTTTCCGCGCGATGCTCGTTGACCTGCAACGAACCGGCGAGGGCTCGACGTTTGCGGGTAATTTTCAAGCGCTCCGATTCTGGAAAGGACGCGAGATGACACGGATTGCGTTGCGGGAAGTCGCTGGAGTCGCGCCCCTCGAGGAAACGACTGGCGAGTTGTCGCAGCTGGCCGAAATCTGCCTACGCGAAGTTTATACTTATTGGGACAGCGAACTCCGCAGCCGGCGCGGCGGGCCTGACACTCCCTTCACGATTCTGGGTTTGGGAAAACTTGGCGGCCTCGAGTTGAACCACAGCTCCGATATCGATGTAATTTTTGTCTACGGCGAGGAGGGACAAGTAACGCCGACCCTGACCTATCACGAGTGGTTCAACCAACTCGGCGCGAAAATTATAGAAACTTTCGCCGCCCACGATCCGGCGGGGGCACTCTTTCGAATCGATCTGCGCCTCCGGCCCGAGGGAACGGCGGGACCGCTGGCCCGATCGATCGACAGCATGGAAAACTATTATGCGGGTTTCGGTGAAACCTGGGAAAGGCTCGCCCTCATCAAAGCGCGCGGAATCGCGGGGAACCGAGAGCTCGCCTACGAGTTTCTCCGGCAGCACCAGCCGTTCATTTTCCCGAAGAGCCCCACCCGGGATGTCCTCGAAGAAATTGGCGCGATCAAGCGACGGATCGAGCGCGATATCGTCGGCCACGAGAATATCGAACGGGACGTAAAGTTGGGCGCGGGAGGGATTCGCGAGATAGAATTTGTGGTCCAGGCCCTGCAATTGTTGCACGGCGCGCGGCACGCTTTTCTCCAGGAGACGAGCACGTTGAAAGCCTTGCCAGTCCTCGCGGACCTCGAGCTCCTTCCGCACGGGGAAGCTCGACTTCTGGAGGGCGCCTATCGTTTTCTCCGCAGGGTCGAGCACCGGCTCCAGATCGAAGCGGAACAACAAACCCACACCCTGCCGGAAAATCCGGATGAGTTGCGGCGGCTCTCAGGCAGCCTGGGATTTTCGTCCGTGGAAAAATTCAAGGCAACGCTCCGCGACCACATGCAGCAGGTGCGCACCGTTTTCCGCCGGGTCATCTCGACGCCGAACCGGGTCGCGCAGTCGACGGAGGAGTCCCTGACCATATTCCGCGATGAAAAGACGGCCGCCAAATCGCTCGCTGACCTGGCGAAGGCGCCGGGCGGTTTTCACGTCGCGCCGCGGACCCGGCAGGTGTTGCGAAACCTGCGGCCTCTCTTGTTTCGCTGGCTGGAACGCGCGGCGGATCCCGATGCAGCGCTCAATCAATTCATCCGGTTCGTCGAAGCGTATGGGCTGCGGAGCATGCTTTTCGAATTGCTGGTGGTGAATCCGAAGCTGCTCGAGCTCCTCGTGAAAACATTCGATGCCAGCCGGCATGCGGGCGATTTGCTGATTCGCCGGCCCCAGTTGCTGGAAGAGATCACCCGCCCCGGAATGCTCGATCGCGAGCTGGACCTCGCCCAGCATCTGAAACGACTCGAGGCCTTGGACGTCGGCGCTAATTCGATCGATCTCCTCCGTGCCTACCGCCAAACTCAGCTCCTCCGGATTTTCCTTCGCGACATCCTCGGTCTGGCGGAGCTCTCTTCCGTTTTCGCCGAACATTCGGCGCTGGCCGAGGCCTGCCTGGTTTTCGTGAATCGTTTGCGCGGGAGTGAAAGCGATCTCACAATCGTGGCGTTGGGAAAATTTGGCGGCGGCGAAATTGGTTACGGCGCCGATCTCGATGTGATCTTCGTGGGCGAAGACGTGCGCGCCGCCCAGCACTTCATGGTGACCATGTCGCAACCGACCGCCGAAGGCAGTATCTGGACGATCGATGCACGGCTGCGTCCGGACGGCGAAAAAGGAACTCTTTGCTGCTCGCTCCTGGCTTACGAAGCCTATTATCAAACTCGCGCCCAGCTCTGGGAAGGGCAGGCCCTTACCCGCGCGCGACCCATCGCCGGTCCGCTCCGGAATGAATTTATGGATCTCGCCCGGAAGGTTTGGCGAGTCGCGGGGCAGCGCCCGGATTTGTTCGCCCAGATCGACGCGATGCGGCAGCGAATCCGGCGGGATCGAGGGAGCGCCTCCGATGAGCTGGATTTTAAAACAGGAACGGGCGGATTAATCGAAGCTGAATTTCTGGTCCAGGCCCTGCAAATGCGCACGGGAATCTGGGATCCGCAAATGGTGGGCGCCTTGCAAAAGCTTGCCGAAGGGAACGTGATGAACAAGCCCGACGCCGAGGCCCTGCGGAAGGATTACGAATATCTGCGATCGATCGGATCGATTCTGCAGCGCTGGGAGAATAAGAACGTCTCGACTTTGCCGGCGGACAAGACCGAACAGGAAAAACTCGCCGCCCGCGCCGGCGCGGGGAGTCTCGATGACTTTGCGCAGACCTATCGCGAGGCGCGTTCAGGGATTCACGCGATTTATTCGCGATACTTGCGCTGATCGCACAATTCTCCTGCGGCGATCATTGCGCGCAGACTTTTAGCAGCCGCCGTTTCTTTGGGGCGAAGCGGCTCCAGAAGATGGATTCAGCGGCCTGAGAGCAGCCGCACCATTGCCCCGAGAATCAGGAAGCTGACCGCCAGGCCGGCACAGACGACGAGAACGAGAACGAAGAGAACGCCGAGGACGAAAAGCCAGTCACTCCGGCGGACAACATTGGGACCGAGCCGATGGCTCTTGATAATTTCGTAATTGCGCGCGTTCGACTTAAACCAAAACGAGAACGCGTCCCCGACGACCGGAACGATGCCCACGACCTCGTTGACCAGGATGTTGAGGGCCATGCGGGAGAGAAGAATCTTCGGCACCCCAAGTCGAACCGCCTGAACGAGCGCGAACGCGGACACCAAGGCAGAGCTGGTATCGCCGATTCCCGGGATGAGGCCGATCAATGGATCAAGCCCAAACCGGAACTTCGTGCCCGGAACGCGAATCACTTCGTCCATGATCAGGGCGATCCATTTGAAGAGCGGCTCGAGACCCTGGCGCCTTTGCGTTTCTTCCGGCGGCAGAACCTCCCAGTCGAGAATTTTCGACTCTGGAGTTTCGATTTTGGATTGCACGGACGTCAGGCGACCCAAATCGAAAATCGCCAGTGGATCCGCCTCAGGCAGATCGAAAATAACCTAACCGGGAATGCCCTTCAGCATCTGCTCGTTGGTGGGAAATTTCTTTACGAACATAAGCAGACGCTCGATCGCTTCCCCGGGCTTGTGGCCTGCCAGGCCACGCCGGATCAGATTGATCTTCTCCAGTTCCCACGGCTGGAGGAGCAACTCCTCGCGCCGGGTGCCGGACAGGAAAATATCCACGGCCGGGTAAATGCGCTGGTCGCTGATTTTGCGATCCAGCACCATCTCCATATTGCCGGTGCCCTTAAATTCCTGAAAGATCAGCTCATCCATCCGGCTGCCCGTCTCGATCAACGCCGTGGCGACGATGGTAAGCGAGCCAGCCTCCTCGGTGTTGCGCGCCGCGGAGAATAGTCTTCGAGGCGTTTCCATGGCTCGGGCATCGATGCCGCCACTCATCGTCCGTCCGCCGCCGCCCATTGCGTTGTTAAAGGCGCGGGCCGTGCGGGTGATCGAGTCGAGCAGGATAAATACGTCTTTGCCGGCTTCGACAAGGCGCTTGGCGCGCTCGACCGCGAGCTGGGCAATGCGGGTATGGCTCTTGATGTCGCTGTCGTTCGAGCTGGCCATGATCTCGGCCTGGGGACAGGAACGCCGGAAATCAGTCACTTCTTCGGGGCGTTCATCGACCAGCAGAATGATCAGCTTCATCTCCGGGTGATTTTTCACCACGGCATCGGCGATGTGATGGAGCAGGGTCGTCTTGCCGGTGCGAGGCGGCGCCACAATCAAGCCGCGCTGGCCCATGCCGAGCGGCGTCATTAAATCCATGATGCGCGTCGTGTAACGATCGGGGACAGTCTCCAGCCTGATCCTGCGATTGGGGTTGATCGTCGTCAGCTCTTCGAAAGGGCGGAGCCCCTGATACTTCGTCGGCTCGTCTTCGTTGATCTTGTTGAGCCGGATGAGCTGCGGCCCGCGATTGCCCCGGCGCGTCTCTCCGTAAACCCACATCCCATCGCGCAAGGCGAAGCGGCGCACGATCTCCGGCGTAACGAAAATGTCATTCGGCGTCTGGACGAAGTTTCGCTTCGCGTCGCGCAAGAAACCAAAACCCTTCCCCGAGATCTCGATGATGCCATCGCCGAATTCCGGTTCGCGTTCTACTTCGCCATTCTGCGACGGGGTTCCCTCGCCGCGCATCGCTTCATCACGTTGATCGCCTTCGTTCACCCGCGGCGCTCCGGCCGTTTCCTCAGACAAACCCGGTTCCGGCCGATCGGCGGGTCCATTCAGATCCCCGCGCTGTTCCTGCGGGGCTCGATCACGTGGGGCGTTGTGCCGCCGGGGAAATCGCCGGCGCGGACGCCGTGGCCGGTCCGACGGCGCGTCGGTTTGCAGCGGTGGCTGGTTATCGTTTTCTTCGCTCATAAATGCAGAGATTGATCTCGTTGCTGCCGGAGCAGCGGCCGTCCTTCAAACCGGCGGCGGGTCACCCTGGCAATTTTGCCAGCAATTCGTCGGGGATATCTAAGTTGGAATAGACGTTTTGAACGTCGTCGTCGTCTTCGAGACTATCGCACAAGCGCAAAATCTGCAGCGCGACGGTCTCATCATGGACCGGAACTGTCGTATCTGGAATAAAAGTAAACTTCTGCCCATCCGTGGTGACGCCCGCGTTCTTGAGCGCCTCAGCTACTGCGTAGAGCTGGTCGTGGGAAGTGGTAATAACATACTGTTCCTCCTCGGTTGTCAACTCCTCAGCGCCCGCTTCCAGAGCCAGCTCGAAAATCCGCTCCTCTTCAATGGAACTCCGCGGCACCGTAATCCGACCTTTTTTATGAAACATATAGGAAACACTGCCGCTCGACGCCAGGTTGCCATGGTTCCGGGTAAAGATGCCGCGGATTTCCGCAGCGGTGCGGTTTTTGTTATCGGTCGCCGCCTCCACGATCACAGCCACTCCCCCGGGCGCATATCCTTCATAGACAATCTCGTCGAAATGCTGCGCCTCCGTCCCCTCGCCCGTGCCCCGCTTGATCGCGCGCTCGATATTGTCGCTGGGCATGCTTTGGGCCCGGGCGGATAGGATCGCGCTTCGCAAACGGGCGTTGCCGTCGGGATCACCCCCGCCGGTTTTGGCCGCGATCGTGATTTCGCGGGAAAGCTTGCTGAAGAGCGCACCCCGTTTCGTATCGAGCGCGCCCTTGAAGCGCTTAACTTTGGACCACTTGCTGTGTCCCGCCATGAGATGGGAAATTCTAAAGTTGTCGAACAGACCACTGTTCTTTCGGGAACCTGGAACGCCTCGAAGAGAAATTGTTATCGAGGAGGCACACTAACGATTGGAATTGAACCGCTTTGGGCGGGTTTTGTCAACCGTTCCCGAACTCGCCGATTCGGTAGGGACGCGCTGCGGCGTGCGCTTCCTGCCAGTATCGGCCAAGGCTCTCGGACGGCGCAGCGCGCCGTCCCTACCCGGCCGTCGTCCCGAGCGAAGTCGAGGGATCCCGAGTTGCCAGCTTTACGGTTCCGCACCGGGATCCCTCGACTTCGCTCGAGGGAAGACTCGGATTACGCGGCGTTTTGAGACCGCTTCCGCGCCGTGGGATCAAGGATGCGTTTGCGGAGACGGAGCGATTTCGGGGTCGCTTCGACGAACTCATCCGCACTGATGTACTCGATCGCGCGCTCCAGCGTCATCTTAAGCGGGGCTTCGAGCTGGATGCCTTTGCCGTCCCCCTGACTGCGCATGTTCGTGAGGTTTTTCGCCTTGCAGGGATTAACGGGGAGATCTTCCGAGCGCGCATTTTCGCCCACGATCATGCCCGCATAAATTTCTTCCTGCGGGCCAACGAAAAGTTTGCCGCGCGCCTGGATATTGTTGAGCGCATAGGCCTTGCTGACGCCAGCTTCCATGGAAACCATCACCCCGCGGGTCCGGCCTTCGAGCTCTCCTTTGAAAGGTGCGTATTCGCGAAAAAGATGGCTCATCAATCCCTCGCCGCGCGTCAGATTGACCAGATCGCTCTCGAAACCAATCAACCCGCGCGTCGGGATAATCGCTTCGACGGACACGCGGCTCACGTGGTGATCCATACTGACGACCTCGCCCTTCCGCGCCGCGAGCGTCTGCAAAACATCACCGAGATTCTCGTTCGGAACCTCGACGTAAAGGTTTTCCAGGGGCTCCAGGAGCGAGCCTTTTTCGTCGCGCTGATAAATGACTTCCGGGCGCGACACCATGACTTCGTAACCTTCTCGACGCATTTGTTCGACCAGGATCGCGATCTGCATTTCACCGCGCGCGTTGATCTCGAAAGCCCCCGCGGCGTCGGTCTCTTTCATCTGGAGCGAGACATTGGCCCGGGTCTCCCGAACCAGCCGTTCCTTGACGTGCCGCGCCGTCACAAATTTTCCTTCTCGTCCCGCGAACGGTGAATCGTTGACCAGGATGCGCATCCGGATCGTCGGCGGATCAATGTCGACGAACTGGAGCGGCGGATGTTCTTCACGATCCGTCAGCGTTTCGCCGATATACACCTCTTCAAACCCGGTCAGTCCAATGATGTCGCCTACGCTGGCGTGTTTCATTTCGACCTGGCCCATGCCGGCAAAGGTGAAGATGCCGGTCACGCTGGCCCGTTCGCGGCGACCGTCGCGATGAATGCAAACAATCGAATCGCCGACGCTCACCCGGCCGCTAACAATGCGCCCAAGGGCGATGCGCCCGAGGTAATCGCTGTAATCGAGATTCGACACCAGCATCTGGAAGAACGGCTCCGGCGAGACCGCGGGCGGCGGCACATGCTTCACGATCGCCTCGAACAACGGCGTCATGTCTTCGCTGTTTTCGTGGAGTTCGCGCATGGCGAAACCATTTTTTGCGCTCGCATAAATGATGGGAAAATCGAGCTGCTCATCGGTCGCTTTCAGTTCGACGAAGAGATCAAAGACGAGGTCGAGGACCTTATGCGGCCGCGCGTTTTCACGATCGATCTTGTTAATGACGACGATCGGCTTGGCTTTGTTCTCGAGCGCTTTGCGCAGGACAAAACGCGTCTGCGCCTGCGGTCCATCGTGGGCGTCGACCACGAGCAAAACGCCGTCCACCATCTTCATGATCCGCTCCACTTCGCCTCCGAAATCGGCGTGGCCGGGCGTGTCTACAATGTTAATCCGGTATCCATTCCACTGGAACGCAGCGTTCTTGGCCCGGATCGTAATCCCCTTCTCCCGCTCGAGATCCATCGAATCCATCATTCGATCCTCGACCTTTTGGTTGGCGCGAAAGGTGCCCGATTGCCGGAGCAATTGATCCACGAGCGTGGTTTTGCCGTGGTCGACGTGCGCAATAATGGCGATGTTACGAATCTTGTCCATGGGACGAATCCTCGACCTTGAGGAGCGCGGAATATGGCCGCGAACCGGGCCGCCGTCAAACGACGCCGTGACAAAGCCTCCAGTTCCGGTGGAATTAGCCGGGCCTGACGTGCCCGATCGTCCGAAAATGATCCGACGGAGCGGCCTGCGTGAACCAACGGGACGAATCTTCAAGCCTGAGGAGCGGATGACGTCGCGACGTTTTCTGCGCAGCCGAAAGGTTTTTAGCCGCGCTTCTTGCTGGAAATCACGATGAGGTCCGTCACATTGTCGGTTCCTGCTCATGGCAAGAACGAAAAGGAAAAGCTATCTGGCCTTCACGATCATCGCGATTGTTTTCATCGCGGCGGTAGTGACAGGAATTTTTCTGTTTCAAGCGCGACGGACCAGGCCGGGCCTTCAAGTCGCTTCGACGTCC
>JBBRMO010000013.1:0-14062 GCA_038230815.1 Chthoniobacterales bacterium | reverse complement strand
GTGATGCCGCCACAGATGTTTTCTCCGCGCACGGTGGATGTCTGGTTTCCCGTGATGCGGCGGACGGACAATCCCGGGTGGCAGACGCGCGACAACCATCCCGGTTTGTTCGGCTGGGGCCGCTTGAAAAAAGGCGTGACCCCGGAGAAGGCGCTGGCGGAAATGAAGGAGATAGCCGGCCGGCTTTCGAAACAATATCGGGATTCAAACACGGGCGTGAGCGTAACGGTGACGCCTCTGCTCGAAAACCAGGTTGGGGACTATCGCGCGAGTCTGAATTTGTTGCTGGGGGCTGTCGGGCTGGTGTTGCTGATTGCCTGCGCCAATCTGGCCAATCTTCTTGCTGCGAGGGGCGCTGCGCGCGCGCAGGAATTTGCGGTCCGCGCGGCGGTGGGCGCCTCCCGCTGGCATATCATTCGCCAGCTTTTGATTGAGAGCCTGGTTCTGGCCCTTGCCGGCGGGTTACTTGGGCTTTGTCTCGCCGCCTGGGGACGGGATATCCTGGTCGCCCTCTCGCCTCCCGGTGCCCCCCGATTTCAAAACATGTCGCTGAACGGCTGGGTCCTTCTTTTCAGTCTTGGGATCTCGTTCGTAACCAGTGTCATCTTTGGTCTCTGGCCAGCGTGGCACACGTCGCGCGCCGACATTCAACTCGCTCTCAAAGCCGGGGGCCGCGGGAGCTCCGACTCCGCGGGTGCGCGCCGCTCGCGCGATCTCCTCGTTATCGCCGAAGTCGCCCTCACGCTCGTCCTCTTGAGCGCGGCCGGCCTGGTCCTGAAAAGCTTTGCCAACGCCAGGGGACTTGGACTCGGTTTCGATCCGCAGCTTCTCCTTTCCGCGCGCGTGGATTTGCCCGAGCCGACCTATGCCGATGAAACGAAAATGGCGAATTTTTCGACGGCCCTGCTGGAGAAATTGTCCGCGCTCCCCGGTGTCCAGAACGCGGCCCTCGCTTCCCATCCCCCGCTCATGACGGGATGGCAGACCTCGTTTGTCCCGGAAGGCGCCCCGGAACCGGAGCCGGGGAAGGCTCCCTCTGGGGAAATGAACGTTGTGACAGCGGGTTATTTTCAAACCCTGCACACGCCCTTCTTGCGGGGTCGGCCATTCGAAGCGCGTGACACCAGGGATCAGCCTCCGGTGATTATTATCGATCAGCTGTTCGCCGACCGCTTCTTCCCCGGGCAGGAGCCGGTGGGTAAGCGAATTAAGATGCATACCGGGAAGGAGGGAGCCGTCGAGTACCGGAACATTGTCGGCGTCGTGCCGCACCTGAAAGTGTACGGGTTCGATGAAACAACCGTGTTGCCTCAGGCGTATCTCCCGATTACGCAAATGCCGCAGACCGGCCTGGTCGTCCTTCTCAGAACGACGCTCTCTCCGAAATCGCTCGAGAAACCAGTTCGCGACATTGTGGCGTCTCTCGATCCCGCGCAGCCCGCCTTCGAGTTCAAGACGATGCAGGAACGCGTCGAGGAAACCTGGGCCACGCCGCGACTGATGAGTTTCCTCCTTGTTTGTTTCGCGGTCCTGGCCTTGACGCTTGCGGTCGTCGGTCTCTACGGCGTGATGGCTTTCAATGGCTTGCGCCGGATGCGCGAAATCGGGGTGCGGCTCGCGCTCGGGGCGATGCCGGCGCAAATCCGGATGATGATGTTGCGCCAGGGCATGCGCCTGCTTGGCGTCGGTTTGGTTCTGGGTTTCGTCGGGGCGTTCGCGCTCTCCCGCGTCATGCGCAGTTTGCTTTTCGGGGTCAACTCGAACGATCCGCTCATCTACGGAATCGTGACGCTGGTCCTGGCGGGCGCCGCGCTTTTCGCCTGCTGGATCCCGGCGCGACGGGCGTCGCGCGTAAATCCGATGATCACGTTACGAGCCGAATGAAGCGGAAAAGAAATTGCAGGACGTCTGTGTCAGACGGCTGTGTGCGGGTGGCGTCTCCCAGAGCCGCCCTACAAGGGGCGCTGAAAATCCCATGAGTAATTTTCGCTACGCCTTTCGCCAACTCCGCAAGACTCCGGCGTTCACGTTGACTGCTCTGGCCACGATCGCGATCTGCCTCGGAGCGAACCTCGCGATTTTTGCGGTGATCGATTCCATTCTCCTCCGGCCGCTTCCGTTTCCCGACGCCGACCGGCTCGTCAGTATTTACAACACCTATCCTAAAGCAGGCGTCGAGAATGATGGCTCGTCGATCACTAACTACTCTGAGCGCCGCGGTAACATCCCCGCCTTCTCCAGCCTTTCAATTTATATCGAGCGCAGCGAAGTCGTCGGCGAACCCGGCTCGACCGAGCAGATGGGAGTCGTCCGCATCTCACCGGATTTCTTCGCTACGCTCGGAGTGAGACCGGCGCTCGGTCGCAGCTTTACCGAGGAAGAGTGGATTCAGCAGAAGAACGTCGTCATCCTGACGGACGCCTTCTGGCGCGAGCGTTTTAATTCCGATCCAAAGGTTCTGGGCCGCGAGACCCGGATTAATGGGATCCCTAGAGAAATTGTGGGCGTTTTACCTCCTAATTTTCGCTTTCTTTCGTCCGAGGCGCGCCTCTTTGTCTCGATGAAATCCAGCGAGGAGCAGCGTTCTGCAAAAGCGCGTCACTCTGGCGGTGGCGCCATCCACATGATCGCGCGTTTGAGACCGGGTGCCACGATCGCGGAAGCGCAAGCGCAGCTCGACGCGCACAACGCCGCCGTCGAAAAAGACGACCCGCAAGCGAAGATGATGGCGGAGGCGGGCTTTCGTTCGCCCGTAATCTCACTTCATGCGGATCACGTTCGCTCCATTCGTCCGACGCTTCTGCTCCTCCAGGCTGGCGTGTTTTTTCTCCTCCTCATTGGCGCGGTCAATTTGGTCAACCTGCTTCTGATCCGCGCGAGCGCACGCGCGAAAGAAATGGCGATCCGTCAATCGATGGGGGCCAGCCGGCAGCAGATTGTGGGGCAGGTCATGATTGAAACCGTGGCGTTAACTGCCAGCGGCGGATTGGTGGGGCTCGTCGTCGGAGCGTGGGGAACCCGGTTACTCGAAATTCTCGGGGCGAATCGCCTGCCCCTCGGCGCGCGGATTGAGTTCGATGGATGGATGGCCGCAATCGGCCTGATCGGCTCGCTTGTTCTCGGCATCATCGTCGCCCTGCCGATCGCATGGTTTAACCTGAGCAGTCATTTGGGTCACGCGCTTCAATCCGAATCACGGAGCGGGACGACGAGCCGCGCCGCCCAAAGTCTGCGGCACGGATTCATCATCGCCCAGATTGCGCTCGCGTTCGTGCTCCTGGCTGGCGCTGCCTGGCTCGGTCTGAGCCTGAAAAAAGTCATGGCGGTCTCTCCGGGCTTCCACCCCGATCACGTTCTCACCGGCGAGTTCACCATCCCATGGCAAAGCGAAAAAAATCACCGCGTCGAGATGGGCGATCGCTTGCTGGAATTGATCCGCCAGCAGCCGGGTGTGACCGCGGCCGGAATCGTCACGAACATGCCGCTCACCGGCAACGACGGCAAAACGGCGGCCGCACCGAAGGGCTATTTACCGCCGCCGGGCCAATCGCTGCAGGGCCATTACTCCTATGGCGTGACCGGCGATTACTTCACCGCGCTCGGCATTCCGTTGCGCGAAGGACGGTTTCTGACCTCGGAGGATTCTCACCGGGCGGAACGAGTTTGCGTCGTGGATGAAGATTTTGCGCGGTGTTATTGGCCCAATGGCGGCGCGCTCGATCAGAGAATCACGCACGCTGGCGAAACCGATGAGGCGAAACTCTTCACCATTGTCGGCGTAGTCGGTTCGGTTAAACAGGCGGCGCTCACGGAGGGGAGCGGCCAGGGGGCCGTCTACGTGCCGTTCGCCTATCGAGAGAACTCTTATTATTTCGTGGTCACGCGCACCAGCCAGCGTCCTGAAGCATTCGCCGAGACGCTCCGCAAACTAGTCCGCGCGGCTGATCCAAACTTGGCGATCGACAACATCCGCTCGATGGAGACGCGCGTCGCGGACAGTCTCGTCGCACGCCGGTCGCCGGCGCTCCTCGCAGGAATTTTCGCGGGCGTCGCGCTGCTTCTCGCCGCGATCGGAACTTATGGCGTTCTCAGCTACTCGGTCGCGCAACGGACGCGCGAGATCGGCATTCGGATGGCGCTCGGCGCGCAGCGGGGCCAGATTAGAACGCAATTTCTCTCGTTAGGCCTCCGCCTTCTCGCCGCCGGAACTCTCCTTGGATTGATTGGCGCCTGGCTGACGGGAAGAGCGATGCAGAGCGTTCTCTTCGACGTGCCGACCCTGCACCTCGCTCCTCTTTTCGGCACCGCGCTCCTGATGACTGTCGTCTCCCTGGTCGCCTGCCTCATCCCCGCGCGTCGCGCCACCAAAGTCGATCCCATGATCGCGCTCCGCGCCGAATGAACATGAACAACCTTCGCTTCGCGCTTCGCCAGCTCCGCAAATCGCCCGGGTTCACCATTATCGCCGTGCTCACCCTCGCGCTCGGTATCGGCGCGAACAGCGCGATCTTCAGCATCGTTAACGCGGTCCTCCTCCGGCCGCTTCCATATCCGCAACCGGAACGTCTGGTTTACCTCAATGAAATTACCGGCGGGACCGACACTTCGATTGCCTTGCCGGATTACGTCGATTGGCGGCACGACAGCACTTCATTCCAGCATCTCGCGCTCACCCGCCAGGAGTCACGCAATCTCAGTGGCATTGCCGGCCGCGAACCGGAGCGAATCGCCGTCTCTTTTGTGACCGCGAATTTTTTCGATGTGATCGGGCTGGCGCCGCAACTCGGCCGTACTTTTCGCGAAGACGAAGATATACCCGGCGCGCCGGCGCTGGTGGTTATAAGCGATCGATTGTGGGACCGCGCCTTTCACCGGGATCCCGAGATTCTTGGGCGCGCCGTCAATTTTCACGGCCAGCCTTTCACCGTCACTGGCGTGATGCCGCGCGAGATGGATTCACCCCATGGAGTGGATGCCTGGTTCTCGGTGATGCGGCGAAGCGCGAACCCCGGATGGCAGAACCGCGCCAATCATCCGATGTTCTTCGCCTGGGGCCGCCTGAAGGAAGGCGTCACCCTGGAGCAGGTGCGGAGCGAGATGAAAGCAATCGCCGCGCGCCTCGAGAAATTATATCCCGCCACCACCGCCGGCACCGGTGTGGCGGTCAGGCCGCTTCTTGAAAATCTTCTGGGTAATTACCGCACGAGCCTTGCGCTGCTTCCTCGGTGCGGTCGCCGTCGTTTTGCTCATCGCCTGCGCGAACCTAGCGAATCTCCTGGCCGTGCGTGGGGCCGCACGCGCCCGGGAGTTCGCGGTTCGCGCGGCGATGGGCTCCTCCCGCGGCCAGATCATCCGGCAACTCCTGATCGAAAGCTTTGTTATCTCCGCGATCGGCGGTGCGCTCGGTTTGGTCTTTGCAATCTGGGGACGCGACGCGCTCGTCGCTTTCGCTCCGGCCGGCGCACCGCGTTTCGACGGAATCGGTTTCGATTGGCGGGTCATGATATTCACGTTCGCGCTCGCGTCGCTGACAACGGTTTTGTTCGGTCTCTGGCCGGCGTGGCAGGCCGCGAGCGGAGATATCCAGGCCGCGCTCCAGGCGGGTTCGTTCGGAAGTTCGGAAACAAAAACCGCGCGAAGGAGCCGCGACTGGCTTGTGATCATCGAGGTCGCGTTGACCCTGTTGCTCCTGAGCGCGGCGGGCCTTGTCCTCAAGAGCTTCGCAAAAATCCAATCGACCGCGCTCGGCTTCGACCCGGACGGCCTGCTTACGGTCCGGATCGAACTTCCCTACACGAAATATAACAACCTGAATAAAACCCTGAATTTCACCAATGGATTGCTGGGTGAAGTTCGCCAGGTGCCGGGTGTGCAAAGCGCCGCCCTCTCTTCGAATCCGCCCATGCTTAGTGGCTGGCAGTTAGCTTTCCAACCGGAAGGCGCACCTCCGACCGTTCCGAGCCAGCAGCCATCAGCCGATAACGAAATCGTGCAGGGCGATTATTTCGCTGCGCTGAAAATCAACCTGATCCGCGGTCGGACGTTTAACGAGCACGACAACGCCGACTCTCCGCGAGTGGTGATCATCGATCAGACGCTGGCCGATATGATCTTCAAAGGACAAGACCCCATCGGCAAGAGGCTCATGGTCGATACCGAGGAAGATTCCTCGAACGGTCCGCAGCTCCACCAAATTGTCGGAGTTGTCCCCCATCTAAAATTCCGCGGCTATGACGACGCCACGCCGACGCCGGCGTTTTTCTTTCCGCAAACGCAGGTCGGGCGGACCAATCTTGTCCTGCACGTGCGCGCGTCGGGCAACGTGAAGCGGCTCGAAAAATCCGTGCGTGATATCATTACCCGCCTCGATCCCGCGCAACCCGTGTTCGATGTCCGCACGATGGAGGAACGCGTGGCGGAAACCTGGGCCACCCATCGGCTGATGACATTTCTGCTGGCGATCTTCGCCGGGCTCGCCGTGCTGCTCGCGACGGTCGGGCTGTATGGCGTGCTGGCTTACAGCGCGTTCCGCCGGGTGCGCGAAATCGCGGTGCGCCTCGCGCTTGGTGCGCATCCCGGACACATCCGCAGATTGGTGCTGGGGCACGGTCTCCGGCTCTTCGGAGTGGGAATCGGGGTTGGCGCCCTCGCGGTTGTTGCGTCCGCTGGCGTGATTCGCGGGTTTCTTTTTGGGGTTAGTCCGCTCGATCCGCAGACCTACCTCGGCGTCGGACTGATTCTTTCTCTCGTGACCATTCTGGCGGCGTGGATTCCCGCGCGCCGCGCCTGCCGGGTTAATCCGATCGTCGCCCTCCGCGCTGAATAATATGAACACATTTCTCTACGATGTTCGTTACGGCGTTCGGATGCTGTTGAAAAATCCAGGGTTCACTTTTGCGGCACTTATCACGCTCGCCCTCGGCATTGCCAGCTCGACCGCCATCTTCAGCGTGATCGACGGCGTCCTTCTCCACCCGCTCCCCTACCCGGATTCGGAAAAAATCATGACCCTGGTGCCCACCCAGCGCAGTACGGGCGCGACGGGCGGCGCTTCCGCGCCGGCGAACTACATCGATTTAGCGGCGCAAAACGATGTTTTTTCCTACATGGCTGCCGCGCGCGGCGAGCAATCCAGCCTCTCCGATGGCGACCGGCCCGAGCGCGTCCGCGGGACAATGACGACCGCTAGTTTGTTTCCGCTTTTCGGCATCTCGCCCATTCTCGGCCGCACGTTGATGCCCTCCGACGAGCAACCGGGACACAACCACGTCGTGGTCCTGAGCTCTGAATTGTGGGCGCGTCGTTACGGGTCGGATCGCGGCATCATCGGGCGCGAGATTTCGTTGAACGACGAGCCGCACACGGTCGTTGGGGTAATGCCGCCGAATTTCCAGCCGGATGGCTATGGGGAGCTCTGGATCCCGTCCCGCTTCGGGATTCCGACCAACTCGATCCTCCCTAACACAGATCCACGGCCGATCCGCGACAGTAACTATCTCGATGTCTGGGCCCGTTTGAAACCGGGCGTGACCCTTGAGAAAGCGCGCACCGAGATGGACGCAATCGGGCGCCGGCTCGAGAACCAATATCCGAACGACAACATGGATACGGGCATCCGCGTCACCCCGTTGCATGAAGAGGTGGTAGGCGGAATCCGGCCGGTGTTGCTTCTCCTTTTCGCCGCTGTCGGTTTTCTCCTTTTCATCGGCTGCGCAAACGTGGCGAACCTTTTGCTCGCGCGCGCCGCGAGTCGATCGCGGGAAATTTCGATCCGGGCAGCGATGGGCGCGAGCCGTTCCCGGCTGATCCGACAATTGCTCACCGAGAGTGTGCTCCTGGCGGTGATCGGCGGAATTGTCGGAGCGCTCCTTGCCTCGTGGGCGATTCCGTTGCTCATGGCGATGGCTCCGCCCGGTCTCCAGAGCTTCAAAGAGATCGGACTCAACAGTCAGGTGCTCGCGTTCAGTCTCGGAGTCTCCGTGATCACGGGCCTTCTCTTCGGGATTGCGCCCGCGATTTCCTCGTCGTCCGCGAATCCGGCAGAGTCCCTGAAGCAAGGCGAGCGTGGCAGTACTGGCGGCGGGAGCCGCCGCCGCTCCTTTCTGATCGCTACGGAAGTCGGGTTGTCGCTCATTTTGCTCATCGGCGCGGGCCTGATGATCAAGAGCTTCGGAAATCTTACGAAGGTCGATCCCGGCTTTAATTCGAATCGCCTCCTCATATTTAATATAGGCGCTTCGGCGACGGCCGAGGAGGAACGCCAGGTCCAGTTCTACCAGCAGGTGGTGCAACGCCTCCAGAGCGTGCCGGGCGTCGAGCGCGTGGCGGCGATCAGCCGTTTGCCGTTTTCCGGCGGGAACAGCTCGCGCACTTTCAACCGGCCCGGGAACACCAACTCGGAACGGGCCGATATTCGCATCGCGACCCCTGACTATTTCCAGACGATGGGCATCCCGTTCGTGCGCGGGCGCAACTTCGACGAGCACGATGGGAGGGGCTCGTTGCCGGTGGCGATCATCAACGAAGAATCGGCGAAACTAACATTCCCGGGAGAAGATCCGATCGGGCAATACATCGAGAATTTCGGTCCGAAAGATGAAAAACTTCAGGTCGTGGGCGTGGTGGGCAATGTCCGCCATCTTGCCCTCGAGACTGCGCCACGTCCTGAATTTTACCAACCGCTCGGACAGGGAGTGTGGCCGGGTTTTTTCGTCGCCGTTCGGACCACCCCGGAAAACTCGCTGACGATTTTGCCGGCGGTTCAGGAAGCGGTCTGGAGCGTGAATAAATCGGTGCCGCTCGGGAATCCGCGCACGATGAACGACATCATCGCGCGTTCGTTGCTTCAGAAAAAATTCACGGTGTTGTTGTTGAGTATCTTCGCGGGCGCGGCGCTGTTGCTGGCGGCGATTGGATTGTATGGCGTGATCTCGTATTCGGTCGCGCAACGGACGCGCGAGCTCGGAATCCGGATCGCGCTCGGCGCCCAGCGGAGTGATGTTTTACGGCTCATCCTCCGCCAGGGCATGACGCTGGTGGCGGCTGGCGTCCTCTTCGGAATCGTCGGCTCGGTGGGACTGACACGTTTGATCGCGACGCTCCTTTACGGGATCAGCGCCACCGATCCCATCACCTTCCTCGTTTTATCGGCGGCGCTTGTGTTCGTCGCGTTCATTGCCTGCTGGTTGCCCGCGCGCCGCGCCAGCACTGTCGATCCCATTGTGGCTCTCCACGCCGAATGAAAACTGACCCGCGAGATGGATCGTGCGCTCCGCGCGCTATGACCATGAAGGGCGGCGGAGCCGCGACAATTAAACATCGCGCGACGAAGCGCACCATCCACCATGAGTGATCTTCGTTACGCGGTGCGTCGACTTTGGAAATCGCCGGCTTTCAGCCTTGTCGCGATCGCCACTCTCGCGCTTGGGATCGGTGCGAACACCGCGATTTTTTCCGTCCTCGAAAGCGCCTTGTTCCGGCCGCTGCCTTTTCCAAACGCTGACCGGCTGGTCCGCGTCTACGAGACGTTCGATGAAAATGGAACTCCCAAGAACTCTTTGAATCTGACAGAGAAGACGGTTCAGCAATGGCGCCAGTACGGCGGTGACATTTTCGAAGGCATCGGCGCAGCCACCGGCGGGGCCGCGAGCGTCTCCACGGAGGGCGAATCAACGCAAATTTTCCCGGCGGCGCGTATCAGCGCCAACTTCTTTAATGTCCTGGGCCTTAAGCCAGTGCTCGGGCGTAATTTTACCGAAGCCGAGGATCAGCCCGGCGGTCCGCGCGTGGTGCTCGTCGGTTACGATTTCTGGCAGCGCAATCTGGGCGGACGGGACGATGTCCTGGGGCGGACGATCAAACTGGATGACGCGCCCTGCACCGTCGTCGGCGTGATGCCGAAAACATTTCGTCATCCTTATCGCGCGGAATTTTGGCTGCCCCTCGCTCTGAATTTCGCCGCCAACGCTCGGTCCAATCACTATCTCTACGGCGTGGCCCGGTTGCGTCCCGGGATCACCCTTGGGCAGGCGGATGCGGCGGCGCGCCGGATGTGCTCCGCGATCAATCAGGCCGCCCCCGATCCCAATAATGCGCCGCGGGCGTGGCTCATTCCGTTGCACGAGAGCTTCATCGTCGACCTGCGACCGAAACTTCTCATCATCGCAGGTGCAGCTCTCTGTGCGTTGCTCGTCGCGGCGGCCAATTTCGCCGGCTTGATGCTCGCTCGGGTGGTCGAGCGGGACGGTGAAATGGCCTTGCGCTCCGCCCTCGGCGCGACCCGCGGTCGCCTGATTAGGGGAGGCCTGGCCGAGGCGCTGGTGCTCGCTGTCTTCGGAACGATCCTAGGATTACTTATCGCCGGATGGCTCACGCCCGTGCTGGTCGCGCTCAGTCCGGAGGGTGCGGATGCCACCGGGAGCGCGATTCGCGAATTCGATTACGGCGTGCGGCTTGATTGGCCTGTGTTTGCTTTTGCTGCCGGGGTCATGCTCTTCATCGGCGTGGGCTTTGGTTTGCTGCCCGCGTGGCGCGCCTCCCGAACCGATTTGCGAGGTGCCCTCGGAACCATCGGCCGTGGCTCAACTCTGGACGGAGGCACCCGCCGCCTGCTGGGCGGACTCATCGTGGCCGAGATCGCGATCGCTGCGCTCTTGCTCATGGGGAGTCTGACTTTGACGCAATATTTTCGAAAAATAGTTCAGGAACCGTGGGGCTTTTCCACGAATCACCGAATCGCGTTTAAGGCGATGTTGTCCGACCGGCTGTTCGACTCTCCCGCGGCTCGAGCGCGGACGATCGATCAGACGTTAACCGAATTGCGCTCGCTGCCCGGCGTTCGTTTCGCCTCGGTCACCGCCCCTGCTCCGATGGACGCAGCGTGGGATATGATGAGTTGCGTGCCGGAAGGAAGCCATCCGCCCGAACCGCGCGGCACTTACACCGCCTACATGCGAGGAACATCTCCCGGGTATTTTGCGACAATCGGTCAACGCCTGCTCCGGGGTCGCGATTTCGCCGAGACCGATAAGGCTGACGCGCCGCCGGTCTGTATCGTGAACGAATCGTTCGCGCGGCGTTTTTGGCCGGGACAGGATCCGCTGGGCCACCGAGTCAAAAGTGGGCGGCTCGATAACGAGCGTCCCTGGTACGTCGTCGTTGGGATTGTCGCGGATACGAAATCGATCGCCGATTCGCGCGACGGCGAAGTTGTTGGCACGGTCGCACTCCCCATTTCTCGGTGGCTGGCCAACGGTGGCGATGAAATGACTTTCGTGCTGGAGAGTGCCGGCGAAGCAAAGCCGCTCGAGGCCTCTTTGCGACGCGCGCTGGCTCGCGCCGACAATCGCCTGGCGGTTTACAGAGTCACTTCGCTCGATGATGCCGCCGCGGAATCGTGGGTCACCGAGCGTTTCCTCTTCATCCTTGTTTCCCTCTTCGGCGCTCTCGCGCTCGTCCTCGCCTCGATCGGTGTTTACGGGCTGCTTGCTTTGCAGGTAACGCGCCGCACGAGGGAATTTGGAATTCGCCTCGCTCTTGGCGCGACCGCGCGGGCGCTCATCGGCCTGGTGGCGGCCCAAGGCGCGCGCTTGCTGGGATTCGGATTCTTCGCGGGAGGAATCGCCGCCTGGGCCGCGGCGAAAATTCTTCACCATCAATGGCCCGAAGTTCCAGCGGGCGATCCATGGATTTGGCTCGGGGCCGCTGTCGTTCTGTCGATCGGGGTCGCGCTGGCTTCCTGGTTGCCGGCCCGCCGCGCTTCCCGAGTCGATCCGATGATTGCTCTTCGCGCCGAATGAACAAAAGAAGTGGCCAGTGACGAGTGACAAGTGACCAGCAAATAAATTGAATTATGATCGATCTCCGCTTCGCCCTGCGACAGCTCCTCAAGTCTCCCGCGTTCACCCTTCTCGCCGTGCTCACGCTCGCGCTCGGTATCGGCATGAACACCGCGATCTTCAGCCTGATCAACGATCTCTTTCTGCGGGGCCTGCCCTTTGCTGAACCGGATCGGCTCGTGATCCTTCAAGCCGAAGCGAAGGAACGGAATCTCGAACAGCTGCCCATGTCGGTCCCGCGCTTCGCCCATTTCCGGGACGGCCAGACGGTTTTCTCGAGCATCGCTGCCGATACCGGAACTGGTTTCATCATGACAGGCGTGGGCGATCCCATTCAGGTCAATGGCGCAAACCAAACTGCGAACTACATGGAGACGCTTGGCGTGCATCCGATTCTCGGACGGCTCTTTCTCCCCGAGGAAGAAATGAAAGCGGATGTCGCTCTCGTCAGCGCTAATTTCTGGCGGAATCGCCTAAATTCAGATCCGCAGGTGGTTGGTCGCAATGTTACGCTCAATGGCGTAGCGACCACCATTGTCGGTGTGATCCCAAATCCGCCGGTTTCCTGGTTTGGTCGGGATCTCGAAGTCATCACGGCGAAGCCATTCGAATTGCCAGGAATTACGAAGGAGCGAATGATGCGCGGTCTTAGTTTTCTGCGGGTCGTCGCGCGACTCAAACCCGGCGTGACCATCGAGCAGGCGCGAGCCGCGATGCCGGCCCTTCAGCAGGGTTACCGTCAGGAACGTCCGGACAATGCCGACAACTCCTGGTCGCCAGTGGTCCTCTCCGCTGCGGAAGACGCGACTGGCAACCTTCGTCCCGCGTTTGTTACCCTGCTGGCCGCAGTCGGTTCCGTGCTGCTCATCGCCTGCAGCAACGTCGCGAATCTCCTCCTCGTTAGGTTTACCGGTCGCCGCCGCGAAATCGCATTGCGGATGGCCCTGGGCGCGTCGCGCCAAAGTGTCGTGAGGTTGTTTGTTTTCGAAAGCACACTGGTGAGCCTGCTCGCCGGCGTAGTCGGAACCTGCCTGGCGCTTTGGGTGGTTTCCGTCATTCCGAAACTCGCTGCCAACAATCTGCCGCTCGAAAACGGGGTCACGCTGAATACTCCGGTCCTCTTGTTCACGCTCGCGATCTCTCTTCTCACCGGCGTCGCCATGGGAATGATCCAGCCTGGCAAAGTTCGCGGGCCGATCTGGTGGATGGATTGAAGGATGGAGGGCGCGCCATGACCGGCAGCCGCGGGCAACAGCGTTTTCGTCGCGGCCTTGTCGCAGCCCAGGTTGGACTCTCGGTTGTCCTTCTCGCGGGCGCCGCGCTCCTCATCGCGAGTTTTGTCCGCTTGAGCCGGCAGCCGTCCGGTTTTAGTTCCGATCATCTGTGGGTCGGTGGCGTCGGTCTTCCGCCAGCCCAATATCCTGACCCGGAAGCCAGAGCACGCTTTGTCGAACGCCTCCTGGCGGAATTGAAAACGGCGCCCGGCCTCGAATCGGCCGCCATCGGCGACGGCGTCCCATTGAACGGAAGCAACTCCGCTTCGCCCTACGCGCGCGTCGACCGCGATCCGCTCCCGGTGAATCAGCGTCCGCTCGGCCTGACTCGCGCTATTTCACCAGGCTTCTTGAAGACGTTCCGCATTCCGCTCCTCGCAGGGCGCGACTTTGACGACCGTGATGGAGTCGACAAACCGCTCGTCGTTCTCGTGAGCAAATCGACCGCGCACCGTCTCTTTCCCAACGAAGATCCAATCGGGAAGCGGATGTGGTTCGGAACGGACAACAACACCGGCTACATGACGGAAATTGTGGGAATGGTCGGCGATGTGCGCTCTCTCCGGCTGGACCGCAAGAACGACGTCGAGTTCTACCGCCCCTGGGCGCAACGCTCGGCGCTTTTCATGGCGGTGACAGTCCGCACCGCGATGAAGACGGAGGCGGCCGCCGGAATGGTGCGAAGCGCGTTGAACAGACTCGATCCCGGCCTGCCGATTATTCAGCCGACGACGATGAATGAAATCGTTGATCAGTCGTTAGGCCAGCGCCGGCTCACGATGACGTTGCTCGGTGTTTTCGCCGGGATCGCGCTTGTCCTGGCCATGGTCGGGATCTACGGCGCGGTTGCCTACACCGTCGAGCAGCGGACGGGAGAAATCGGCGTCCGGATGGCACTCGGAGCCCAGACCGCAGACGTTTTGCGCCTTGTCGTGCGACAAGGGATGAGTC
>JBBRMO010000012.1:0-14209 GCA_038230815.1 Chthoniobacterales bacterium | reverse complement strand
GTTCGCGATAGCCGTTCCTGAAATGGGTCAGTCCCGCGAGGACCCACATCGTGAAGAGCGGGATGGAGGCCCAGAACGCCCAGCGCGGTTCCGCAATAAAACAACGGCCGTTCGGACGAAGCACGCGATACATTTCGGCGACCGCGAGCCTTCGATTCGGGAGGACAGTAAAAAGGCGGGACGCAATCAGAACATCGAAGCTCGCGTCGGCATGTGAAAGCTCGAGGACGTTATCGCTTTGGAAACGACAGTTGTTCAGCCCGCGGTGGTCTCTTTTCTCGCGAGCCCAAGCCAGTTGGCTGGGCGAACGATCGACGCCAAGCACCGATATCTCACGGAACCGTTCGGCCAGTCCGCACGAATAAAAACCTGGTCCGCATCCCAACTCGATAACCTTTTCGCCCGGGGCAGGTTGTCTGTTCGGCCACAAAGCCCGGATCATTCGCGCGGTATCGTCACGAAAAAGTCTTTCGCGACAAAAGATGTAAAGCCAGGCGAAATGCTCAAACAAACTGTCCATTGACCCGTCGTTCCCGTCGTCAGTCGGCACCGATGTGTTTGCTTCCAGGACCGGCGGGTGAGGCAACGGCAAAACCCCCGGATCGGAGAGCGCGGCTGACTCAGTTGGTAAAGTTTTTAACACCTTCTTTAAGAGTAATTTATTAAAAGCTGGAGAGTTCTTAATCTTATCGGTGCGGACAACTCGTTTGGACTCGTTCTTTCACCTCTCAAAAAGAGTGAATATTAACCTGTTGATAACATTGCCTGTGACTTCCGACAAATCCGACCGCGCCAAGCCAGACGCAATAGGTTAAGGCTTATTCGAACTTGTTGGCTTCTTGTTGAGCGATGATCTAACAACGGGAATGAAGATTGTCCCGGGGGCCTTGCTCGGCGTGTTTTTTTGCCTCGTTCTTCGAACCAATCTCGTGGCGGCCGAGACGTCCCTGTGGGAAATCCAGAAGATCCTGACCGGGAAAAAGATGGTCGACCTGACCCATTCATTTGGTCCGGGTATTCCACGCTGGCATGGATTTCCGGACGAAAAAAGGGAAACCGCATATTGGTATGAGAAGGGCCGCGGTTCATTAGGGGAAGGTTTTTTCGCAGAGATTTATACGCACGTCGGCCAATGGGGGACGCATGTCGATCCGCCAGCGCATTTTATTAGAGGCCTGAGGACGGTCGACCAGATTAGTCTGCAGGAAATGATTCTGCCGCTGGTGGTGATCGACGTTCATAATGAGAGCGCGAAAAACCCCGATTATACCCTGTCGCTCGAGCGGGTGAAGAAGTGGGAAACGGATCATGGACCGATTCCAAAGGGCTCTTTTGTGGCGATGCGCACGGATTGGTCGAAAAAGTGGCCGAATGGAGCCGCGATGGAGAACAAGGATTCAGCGGGAGTTTCGCATTACCCGGGCTGGAGCCTCCCGGCGCTGAAATACCTTTACGAAGAGCGCAAGATTACCGCGTCCGGCCATGAAACGACGGATACCGATCCTGGAATTGCCGCATCCAAGGACGATGCCACCCTCGAAACCTACATTTTGAGCACGAATCACTATCAGATCGAGCTTTTGGCTAATCTTGATCAAGTGCCGGAAAGTGGGGCGCTTGTGGTGGCGACCTTCCCAAAACCAAAGGATGGCTCCGGGTTCCCGGCGAGGGTCTTCGCGATCTGCCCGGGGCCGTAGGCACAAATAATGGACCTGGTGGACGAACTCCACTCGCGGGTCGTCTGTGGCGATGGCGCGATGGGGACACAGCTTCTCGACTACGGCGTGTCGATCGACCAATGCCTGGAAGAACTCTGCCTCTCGGAGCCGGAGCGGATTAAAAGGGTTCACGAAGAATACATCTCGGCCGGCGCTCGAGTGATCGAGACGAATACATTTGGCGCGAACGCTGTTCGTCTCCGGCGCTGGGGCTTGGAGGAGCGAGTTGGCGAAGTTAATCGCGCCGCTGTCCGGGTGGCGAGAGAGGCAGCGAAAGCCCTGGATGTTTATGTTGCGGGAGCAGTTGGGCCGCTGGGAATTTGCGGCAGTCAGGCGCGGGCGCAGGGCATTGACAGAGCGAAATGTTTTAGTGAGCAGATCAGTTCCCTGCTCGACGGAGGAGTGGACGTTATTTTTTTAGAGACGTTCACCGGCTTCGAGGAGATTGAGATAGCATTGGCTGCAAAAAACGAGCTGAGCGATATCCCGGCGATTTGCTCTGTGGCGTGCGGGATGGATGGCCGGCTTTCCTGCGGCATGTCGTTAGTGGAAGCGTTTGCGAAGCTTGGGAAAACAGGCGCGCAGATTGTGGGTTTAAACTGCATGAAAGCCCCTCAAGAAATGCTGGAGGTGATGCGAGATCTTTCAGACGAACAGCTCCTGGCGATTTATCCGACGGCTGGACAACCACGAGAGCAAAACGGACGCCTTGTTTACGACGTCACTCCGGAATCGTTCGCCGCGTCCGTCGGCGATATCGTGGCCAGGGGAGCGCGCCTTCTCGGCGGTTGTTGCGGGACGTCGCCGACTCACATTGCGGCCCTTGCGGCCGCGATAGCAACGCTGCCCCCGTGACGCGGGGATGGGAGAATTTGCGTGGGTCGCTGGCAGCGATGAGTGTTGCGCGATGGCTGGAATCCGGCGCGCGATCATTCTGCAATTAGGCGGGCTGCTCGTCGTGGGGCTGCTCTTATTTTTCCTAAGCCGACTTTTCCCCCTGGTCGACCTCCTGGCTGAAGTGCAGCAACACGTCATGCGCTGGGGCGCCTGGAGCGCCATTTGGTATCCATTTCTTTACGCTGGCTGCAACGTTCTCCTTTTACCGGGAGGCGTTTTGAGTGTAGGCGCTGGATTTTTCTTCGGTCTTTGGTGGGGCTTTCTCATCGCTCTGCTCGGGAACGTCGGGGGGGCGGCGATCTCGTTCCTGATTAGTCGCTCTATTGGTCGGGAATGGCTGAGGCGAAAATTGATGCGGAACCGGACGCTGGTGGCCTTGGAACCAGCCATCGAAAAAGAGGGATGGAAAATAATTTTACTGAGCCAGTTGCATCCACTTTTCCCGACGAGCCTGCTCAATTATCTATATGGACTAACGAAGATTCGCTTTCGGACCTGCATGTTATGGGTAGCGGTCGGGCAGGCGCCGGGATTGTTTCTTTATTCTTATCTGGGGACCCTGGGACAACTGGGTTTAAATCTGGCCCGGGGCAAAAGTCATCCCCGAGCGATCGAATATTGGGTCTGGCTGGGAGGGTTTGCCAGCGCGGCTATCGTGCTTATTCTTCTGGGTAGGATAGCCTTACGACTATTACAGCATGCTCAAACGGAAGTAAATCAGTCTGATTTAATTCCTTCAACCGGTTTGACGCCGCAACCTGTCTTCCTAGCGCCACATGACAAATAATCTGAGAAAAACTGCGGAGGAAGCCCGCTTGCGGGCGTACGCTCCCTACTCCCACTTTTTAGTGGGCGCCGCCCTGCGCTGCAAGTCGGGCTTGGTGTTTTCGGGGTGTAACGTGGAAAACGTGTCATTTGGGCTTACCATCTGCGCCGAACGGGTGTGTGTAGTCAAAGCGATCGAGCAAGGCGAAACGGCTTTCGAGTCGATTGCGATAGTAGCCGACACCGATGTGCCGATCGTACCCTGCGGAGCGTGTCGTCAGGTCCTGGCCGAGTTCTCCCCCAACCTTATCATCACGAGTTGGACGGTATCCGGGCAGAGTCAGCAATTTTCGCTGGCGGATCTCCTGCCCCTACCCGGGCAGGGGATCCTGGTTCCACGTGGAACATGAAGACCGGGACGAAACATTACGAAGTGATCGTGGTTGGAAGCGGTCATGCCGGCGTGGAAGCGGCGCTGGCCTCCGCGCGGTTGGGGAGCGCAACCCTTCTCCTGACCCAAAACCTCGACACCGTTGCCCAGATGTCCTGCAACCCAGCAATTGGGGGTCTGGCTAAAGGGCAAATAGTTCGCGAAATCGATGCATTGGGGGGCGCCATGGGTACAAACGCCGACGCTACGGGCCTTCAATTCCGGTTATTGAACCGGACGAAAGGTCCCAGCGTGCGCGCACCCCGTGTCCAATGCGACAAGAAGGCCTACCAATTTCGGATGAAAGCAATCCTAGAGCGGGCCTCTAACCTGGACATCAAACAAGCCAGCGTAACCCAAATTCTGGTCGATGACCGGTTCAGCGTGGCAGGCGTGGAGACAGACATCGGGATGAGATTCAGCGCTGGAGCGGTCGTCGTCACCTCCGGGACGTTTCTTCGTGGCTTACTCCACGTCGGGCCCCATACGCGACCCGGTGGGCGGATGGCGGACGCCAGCTCGGGCTTGAGCGAATCGCTCCGACAACTCGGATTCGAAGTGGGCCGATTCAAGACGGGAACGCCATGCCGAATTAATCGGCGATCGATCAACTTCGACCACTGCGAAAAGCAGTTAGGTGACGTTCCTCCCCCATATTTCAGTTTCGTGCCGCAACCCGAAGCCCAATTGCCGGACGACGTCTTCACTTTAAATTCAGCGACGTTCCCCGTGGAACAATTGCCGTGCTGGATTACATACACGACCCCTTTGACGCACCAAATTATTCGGGAAAACCTGGATAAATCGGCTTTGTATTCCGGCAGAATCGAAGGAACGGGCCCGCGTTATTGTCCCTCTATCGAGGATAAGGTGGTCAAATTCCCCGACAAAGTTGCGCACCAGGTTTTCCTCGAGCCAGAAGGCCGGCACACAGAGGAATTTTATGTCAATGGATTGTCGACGAGTTTGCCATATGACATCCAGGTCGAGTTCATTCGCTCCATTCCTGGACTGGAGGAGGCCGAATTGATGCGCCCTGGTTATGCCGTGGAGTACGATTTTTTCCCTCCGACGCAGTTAAAAGAAACTCTCGAGACGAAGCGCATCCAGGGGCTCTATTTTGCCGGTCAAGTAAATGGCACTTCTGGATATGAAGAGGCTGCAGCTCAAGGACTTATATCAGGTGCTAACGCTGCTCTTCAAATCCAACGCCGGGCCCTCTTCGTCGTCTCACGCAAGGAGGCCTACATCGGCGTCCTTATCGACGATTTGATTACACTGGGAACTGATGAGCCATACCGCATGTTCACCAGTCGCGCGGAGGAACGGCTCTCGCTGCGGCATGATAACGCCGACCAGCGACTGACCGGCCGGGGCTTCGAAGTCGGTCTCGTGGACGCGGTCCGGCATGATTTATTTCAGCGAAAAACGGAAGCCATGGAAAAATTGCGTCGATCGGTTCGGGGAATTTCGGTCGACGGGAAACAGCTGACCTCACTTCTCAAAATGCCTGAGTTCGCCCTCCAATCTTTGCCGATCGACATCAGGACCCTGGCGACGCCTGAGATTTGGGAGTTGGTTGAGACCGATCTGAAATATGAAGGTTACGTGAACCGGCAGTCGGCCCAGAATGCAAAATTGTTTCGCGATCGAGCCCGCCTGATCCCAGCGGATCTTGACTACGAAACAATCTCAGGACTCAGGCGTGAAACGCGGCAAAAATTGTCCGCCCTTCGCCCTTTATCTCTGGGCCATGCCGCTCAGGTCAGTGGGATTACGCCTGCCGATGTCTCCATCATTGCGATCTGGCTCCAAAAAAAGAAACTGACCCGGACAGCCGGCGGTTAACTGGGCGGCGAAAGGAATTCCATGTGGATCCTAGCTCTTGCCTGCTGCGTAGTTGGCTATCTGGTTGGGTCATTCCCTGCGGGATACCTGGCGGGTCGCCTGGCTGGCGTGGACATCCGCCAGGTCGGCAGCGGCAATATCGGGGCGACAAACGTTCTGCGCGTTTTAGGCAAACAGTGGGGCTACCCGGTTTTCGTTCTAGATGCCTTCAAAGGATTCGCAGCCGTCCGCCTGGCTTTCTTTCTGGCAAGATACTGGCCGGCAGCGAAGCCTTATGCGGAATATTTTGCCATCCTTGCCGCCATGATGTGTGTCGTTGGCCACTCCTTCCCGATTTGGCTTGGCTTTAAAGGCGGCAAAGGTGTCGCAACTTCGGCGGGCGCGCTCTTCGGGCTCATGCCGTTGGTGGTGCCTTTCGTTTTCCTGGTTTGGGTGATCGTCTTCGAGATCACCCGCTACGTGTCACTCGCCTCGATCGTCGCGTCGATCTCCCTGCCGATTATCGCCAGCCTCTTCGCGCATTGGAAACTGATCGACACCTGGGCCCTGGTGTTCTTTTCCATCTTATGCATGGCCCTTGTCCTCTGGCGTCATCGTTCGAATTTTTCTCGTCTTCTCCAGGGAACCGAACAACGCTTCAGCCGAAAGTGAGTATTCGACACACGGCAATCGTGGGAGCAGGTGGCTGGGGAACGGCGCTCGCCATTCTTTGGTCGAAGCGCGGAAACGCCGTCACCCTTTGGGGAAACGATCCGGAGCGCACGGCCAGGCTGCGCGAGGCGCGAGAGAACTGCGACTATTTGCCAGGGTTCAGGCTGCCGGAGTCAATCCAGGTGACGAGCGAGATCGGGGATTGCGCGAGCGCGGATCTCATTGTGTTCGTCACGCCTTCTCTCGCGCTCCGGGCGGTGGCCACCCGACTGCGGGACGCGCGTCCAAGTTCCCGCGCGATCCTATTGAGCGGCACCAAAGGAATTGAGCATGGCAGCGGCCTGCGCATGAGCGAGGTATTGCACGCCCTGTTTCCGGATCAGACAGTGGCCGTCCTTTCCGGTCCGAACCTGGCGGTCGAAGTTTCGCGTGATCTGCCGACCGCCGCAGTTCTGGGCTGCCACAATTTGCAGTGCGCCGAGGAGTTGCAATCGTATCTCGGCAGCGAACGCTTCCGAATTTACTCGAGCGATGAAACGATCGGCATCGAACTCGGCGGGGCGTTGAAGAATGTTTTCGCGATCGCGGCGGGTGCGAGCGACGGTTTCGGTCTCGGCGATAATTCGAAAGCAGCGCTCGTCACGCGTTCGCTCGCCGAGCTTTTACGCCTCGGTGCGGCGATGGGGGGGAATCCGCGAACGTTCTACGGATTGAGTGGCGCAGGAGATCTGATCGCGACCTGTTTTAGCCGGCTCAGCCGCAATCGGCGGGTTGGCGAGCGGCTGGCCCTGGGCGAAACGACCGACCAGATTTCCGGCACGACTCACATGGTCGCGGAAGGAATTCCGACGGCGAAAAGCGCGTATGAATGCGCGCGAAAACTGAAGATCGAGACGCCGATCATCGATCAGGTTTATTCCATCGTGCATGAAGGCAAGCGGCCCGACCAGGCGATGCAGGAACTTCTTAGGCGTGATCAAAAGGCGGAGCGCTCCTAGCAGTCCCGCCGATCAGCCCTTGCTCCTATTCTTCCTTTGGCGCGTCTGAAGGGATCAGGAAAAGGAAACCAGAATTTACCCGGGAAAATTTCTCCGCAGTTTCAGGCCTCGCTGAATTGCGCGATGACTTCAGGATAAAGAGCGCGCTCGGCGATCTGGATTCGGGCGTGCAACGAATCCGGTGTGTCGCCGGGAAGGACGGGCACATTTCTTTGCGCGATGATTTCTCCGCTATCGATCCCGGCATCGACATAGTGGACTGAGCAACCCGTGATTTTCTCCCCGGCCTGCAACGCCTGTTTCCACGACTCGACCCCGGGAAACTTCGGCAGCAGCGAAGGATGAATGTTAATGATCAGACGAGGAAACGCCGCGAGCATCGGCTCCTTCAACACGCGCATGAAACCGGCGAGAACAACCAGTTCTACTTCGGCTCCCCGGAGCATCCGCACCAACTCCATTTCCACATTTGGTTCGAGCCGTGTCCGAAATTTTCCCGGAGGCAGATAAACATTAGGAACCTGAAATTCTCGCGCGATGTCGAGAATGCCGGCGTCGAAAACGTCGGAGACAACGAGGCGGGCTTCCGCCGGAATTTGGCCGGTCCGGATTTGCTCAAGGATCGCGCGGCAATTACTTCCCCTGCCCGATCCAAGGATTCCCAACTGCAATTTCTTCATTCGCGGCCGGGCCCTCTGATCTTATCGAGCATTCCGGAGGTGGAGTGCCCGGTCTCGAACGGCAGAATTTGAATTTCTGCTCCAATCTTCTCCAGCGCGCCGCGTTCCTCGCCGTCCAAAGTCGCCTTCGTGTAGTCGCCGCCTTTCACATAGATTTCCGGGCGCACGATCTCAAGTAATGGCGTCGCGCGGACTTCAGGAAAAATCACGACATGATCCACGCATTCGAGTGCGGCGATTACTTCCGCGCGATCCGCCGCGGGGTTGAGAGGACGGCCTTCGCCTTTCAAGGCGCGCACGGATTCATCGCCATTGATGGCCACGAGAAGCGCATCGCCGAGGGCTCTCGCCGCCTGCAGGTAACGGACGTGTCCGGCGTGGAGTAGATCGAAGCAGCCGTTCGTGAAAACAAGTTTGCGTCGTTTTTCCCGCATCTCTTTCCCGATGGCGTTCGCCTGCTGGGCGGTGACGATCTTTTTCTTCATGGCCTGGGTGCGATGAAACGTAGTGCCCGCGGCAGAATTTCAAAGCGAGCGGGCTCGTTGCCGACCAATTCACCGTCGACGTTAAACCACATCCCCGGCTTGGAATTGACGGTGACGTTGGCCGCGCGCCGGAAAACTATGGCATCGCTCGAAAGATGAATTCCCATCGCGATTTGGGCCGCCAGCAGGGCCAGCTCCGGCGCCGAACGCTGTGGGATCAGGACGATATCGAGTAACCCATCATCGATGGCAGCTTCAGGCGCGATTAACGTTCCAGCCGCGACGTAGCGCCCATTGGCCACAACCACATTGTAAAGATCGAGTACCAGTGACTCCGTATTGTCGAGCGCCAGCGTCGTCCGATACGCGCGCAGTTCCGGCAACGCGGCAGCAGCGCTCCGCAGATAAGCCAGCGGTCCCCAGGTTTCTTTCATCTTTGGCGTCAGCTTCTCGTTGACCAATCCGCTGAAGCCGCCGGCGGAAACGTTTACAAAATAGTGAACTTCATCGCTTGTTACCCGCACCAGGTCGACGGGCCGCGTCGGTCCCGAGGCAATCAGATCCATCGCGTCCTCCGGGTCCACCGGGATGCCAATCGTTCGCGCGAAATCGTTGCCGGTCCCGAGCGGGATCAGGCCTACCCGCGCCTCGTTTAGATTTTCGCCGATTCCGTTGATAATCTCATTGAGCGTCCCATCTCCGCCTGCCGCGATAATGGTGTCGCACCCTTTTCGGAGCGCGGTTCGGGCGAAACGCGCGGCTGAACCCCGCCGGCCGGTGAGGCGAATCTCGGCGTTCGGCAAGCGAGCCAGCCTGGTGACGAGCGCTTCGAGATCTTGAATTTTACCGGCTGCCGGATTGAGAATGATACAGGTCTTGCCCATTGCCTTTTAGTTCCGGACAGGTTGAGCCAGCCGGGCTCAACTCTCAACGATTTACGGTTGAGCTCCGCGGAATCCGAAGCGGGGAGCTTGAAACGAAAAAGCCGCCACCGCGTTAATGGCAGCGGCTTTCCGTTGGTTGAGTCTCTGAAGGTTTAGCCGGCCAGACCGAGCGAAGCGAGCGTTGGTTGGTCGATCGTTTCGGTAGCGTAGAGGCCCTGGGCGGTCTGATATTGAGCCAGCGCCTGGCGAGTCAATGGGCCTAGGAGGCCGTCGACCTCTCCTCTATAATAGCCCTGTTCTTGTAACGCACTTTGGACGTCGGCCACGACCTGGTCGAACGGCCGCGCGCTCGGCCCCGAATAAATGGGACCGTCGTACGGATAATAGGAGGTGGCTTCATCGTAACCCCACGCCGGATACCAATAGCCTGCGTTCCAGAAATACCAGCCGCCACTTATCAAACTCAGGTGATGGTGATGCGACTTCCACCAACCCTGGTCGTGCCACTGGGGATGATACGATTTGAAAACCTGGTAATTGGCGCCGTTCCAATTCTGGGCGCCGTTAATCTGGTAGTTTTGATTGAATTTCACACTCGCGATAGAGGTTTGCGGCTTGGCGTGAAAACTCACATGCTGCGACCGGATTTTCTGAATGGTCTGTTTATTTAGCTTGTTCGTCTGGATCTGTTGGTTGTTGGTCTGAAGCTGTTGTTGGTTCGTCGTCTGAAGCTGGTCTTTTCGCTTCTGAACCTTGTTCGACTGAACATGGGCGGGTGTGTCGGTTTCAGTTAGAACCATCCTCCTCACTTTATCCTTGTGGACGGTGGTTTTCGGCTGGTTGGTCATCGACTTATCCACGTGGCGGGCGTGAACGTCCTGGACATGGGTGTTCGGGGTCTTCCGCTGCTGCTGCTTCGGCGTGAATTGTTGTTTCGGGACGTTTTTTGGTTTCTGCGACTGCTTTTTCGGGTTCGCCTGGTCGGTCTGTTCGGCGGCGTGGAGGCTGAATGCCAGCGTCAGGCAGCAGCCTGTTAAGAGAGCGATAAGTTTTAGCATATGGGTTCCCTGGGTTTGATCCTGTCTTCTTTGATTCGTTCGGAATGGGCGCGTTGCGCGCCGGTTTTCGTTATTTGTTCTTGGTTATTGGGACGGCGGGACCGCAATCGAAAGGAGGCCAGCACGACAGAATGGATCCCCCGTTTTTTTTACAGGGTGTTTTTGGTTTCTATCTCAGCCAGGAATTTCGTGTATTTCTGAGTGGCGGCATGATTGGGACCGAGGGTCTTGCGGGCGGATTCGACAGCCCGGCGGGCAAGCTGCTTCGCTTCGGGAAGTTTGCTTTCGCGGGCCAGGTCGCCCGCGAGATCATAGCAGGCGTCGAGGGTTTCGAGGTGATCAGGTCCGCGCAATTTCTCGGCTACTCTAAGGACTTCGCGATACTCCGGTTCGGCGGCCGGATAGCTTCCTTGATTAAAAAGAGCGTTGGCCAGGCCGCGGCGGCTTCTCATGGTTAGCGAATCCTCAGCGCCCAATGCTTTCGTCTCGCTCGCTATGAGTTCGCGAAACATGCCCTCGGCCTCAGGGTAGTTCTTCTCGCCCATCAACGCGTTAGCCAGGCTGTTGCGGTTAACCATGGTGTTTGGATGGAGGGGGCCGAGGACTTTCTCTTCCAGGGCAATCACCTCGCGATATTGCGCGGCCGCATCCGAGTGTTTGCCCTGCGCCTGTAACGCGTTGGCCAGGCCCGAGCGGGCGGAAAGCGTGTCGGGATGGTCAGGCCCGAGCACCTTTTCTTCGACGATAATCAGACTGCGGAAATCGGCCTCGGCTTCCGCGAACTTACCCTGGCTCATCAAAACTTTGTCGAGCCGGAGACGGCTGATCAGAGTGTCCGGATGTTCCGGCCCCAGGACACGTTCTTCGAGTCGGAGGACGTCGCGCAGATTCAACTCCGCTTCAGAATATTTACCCTGGTGATCCAGGGCGTAGGCAAAACTGCTCCGGCTCCTGAGCGTGTCCGGGTGCTCCGGGCCAAGCACCTTGTTTTCCAGGTCGATGACTTGCTGGTATTCAGCCGCGGCTTCCGCATTCTTGCCCTGGCGATCAAGGGTTAGCGCAATGTTATTCCTTGTTCTGAGCGTGTCGGCGTGTTCTAGACCGAGGACCTTTTCGCGTATCGCAAGGATCCGGCGATGTTCCGCCTCGGCTTCGGCGGGTTTGCCTCCGTTATCGAGCGCAATGGCGAGTCCGTTCCTGGCCAGCAGGGTATCGGGGTGCATCGGGCCGAAGATTCTTTCTTCCAGCGCGACGATGCCGCGAAATCCTTCGATGGCTTCGTTGTACTTGCCCTGGCGATAGAGCGCATAGGCCAGACGGGTGCGGCTTCGGAGCGTATCTGCGTGTTCAGGACCGAGAACGCGCTCGCGAGCTTCGGCCGCGGCTCGCAAAACGCCTTCGGCTTCGCGGTAGGAACCTTGTTCCATGAGCAGGTCTCCGATGGCGTGTTGCCCATCGGCCCATTGGGTAGCGTTACTCTGGCGATCGGTCAGTTTTTCGGCGGCCCGGAAATATTCCATTGCGGTCTTGAACTGGACGCGCTTTTGCGCGGCAAACCCCGCTAGCTGATAAGCCTGGACGATGTCCGCCGGTTTGGCGTTCCCGGCTTTTTGCATCTCCTCGACGGCTTGCAAGGCGAGGCGTTCCGCTTCCAGGAAATCGTTGGCAACGTAAGCGGCGTTAGCGCGCTCGTAGGTAGAAGCATCGGGCGCGCGCTGAATGTTGATAGCTACGTCGGGCAGTTTCTCGCGCAGGACCTTCGCGTCGACCCCTACTTCCTTGCTAAGAACGTCGTAAACTTTTTCCTGGACGGCTGCCGGATTATCTTCGGTCTGCGACTGGCGCACCTCGGCTTCAACGCGCGGGTACTTAAGGAGACCTTCGCGCAGCCTGGTCATTTCCTGGCTCATCGCGACGACAGCGTTCTGGGCTTCGGTTACGCGCCGGGTGGTTTCGCGCTGACTAAAGAGAAGCCAGAGACCCAGGCCGACGCTGATAACAAGCAGGATGGCGACGCCGGCCGCCCATTGTTTCACGCCGCGACGGAGCCGGACGAGATCCCCGCGCAACTTCAAGACACTGGCTTCGAGGCCTTCCGGCGTGGTTAACGGATGGAACAGGTGTGAGTCCGATTGCAACTTCTGGCGATAGGCGGCCTGCAGAGCACGCAACTCTTCCGGCTCACCTCCGCAGGCGTCGATCGGGAAAGTTTCGTCGATGAAGAGATACCAGACTTTCTTGCCGCGCTGGCGAGCGTAGAGCGCTTCGTATTGGGTGTAGCTGACACGGCCGAACTGTGGGTCGGGCGTGGTCGGCTCGGCGCCGTAACAGTTGCCGACGATCTGGAGGACGCCTTTGGATTGATCGATCTGCTGGCGCAACATCGCCCGGAGATCGCCGGTCTCGGTGCCGAAGACATCCTGCCAGATCGGCTGGTAACCGAGGAAACTCAGCGTGTTAGCGGCGAGCTGTCGGCCGCTCCGGAGTTCACGGCTGACGGCGGAAATGAAGATAAGCGGGAGCGAGGCCACGGGACGTGATACCAATGGACGTGCGGTCTGGCAAGGCTTGCGACCTCAGTGTTGACGGGTTGGAATGATGATAACGGACGAGGTTGCCTGCAAGAAGGGGGTCCCGAGACGTATTAGGGCGTATTCGCTTGCCATGGGGGAAGGCGATTGATAGAAGGACAGCCACAATGAACACACGATTTATAAAAGGAATTTGCCTGGTAACGGTCGGCGCGCTTCTGGCGAACGCGTCCGTCGGCACGGCCCGCGCGCAATTCCCCTTTGTTCCGAGCCTGCCTTTTAGCAATAGCAGCACGTCCGAGAAAGTGGTGACCGCTGCGGTGATTGCGATCACGATCTATTCGATCGCGAGATACGAGGCGACGGAGCACCAACGGCAGGTAGCCGAAATCCGGGCCCGGCAATCGTATGCGCACATGTCCGCTCAGCGCCGCGCGAACATGAAAGCGAGGAAAGTTCGTTACATCGCGGTGGATACGGAACGCGGCCAGAAGACTTCCCCAAAGGCAAAGAAGACAGTGATGATCTACGACACCCAAACGGAGAAGGTAGCGACCAATGTCGCCTACGATGTGGAGAAAGCGCCCAGCGTGGGAACGACAGCGAAGATCGACAACTATTCCGCGGAATACGTTGGGTCAGGATTGTAGGACTGGGGCCGAACCGGGGGGAGGCCTCCGGTCGTGTGGAATAATGGGATGGGAGAGCCCTCGGCCCTCCAAACAAGTCAGGGGTAACTGGTGCAACCACTGCGACCCCGATCCTGGGCTACTACTCGGATAACTGGCCAGAAGCCTCTCTTGTATGCGTCGACTGGACCCTGGGCCGGTAGTATCGTTAGCTCCCGGGACAACAGAATCATACCTTGCTGACTTAGCGAATAGCTGGTCATGGTGAGCGAGGCATTAGACCAATCCGAGATGACGTTCACGGAGATAGCTGCGCCGATGACGTTGTTTGGATCGGATGGGTGCAGGCTTTCGTAATTTCGGCTAGCGCGATCCCTTTTGCTCCTAATACACTTCGCGGCGCACTCCCGTCCGTCAGCGATATCGAAGAGACATTCCCGGATCCGTTGTCTGCGAGGGCCCTCGCATCTCGAGGTTGTTTCGTCGTAACCGGTCGAAATTTTCCGGGCGCGCCGACTCAAGGAGCGAAGCGAGGAGCCGGCCGGGTGGACGGGCCGATCGACCGAGCAGATTCGTTTCAAAAAAATCCCGTGGGAGACGGGACCGGTGGCGTGATCGTGGACGACCGCCAGGGG
>JBBRMO010000011.1:0-14698 GCA_038230815.1 Chthoniobacterales bacterium | reverse complement strand
TCCTGCGTAATCCGGCCGGGCTCCACGATCAGCCTTGCATGACTCGTGTCTCGCTGGACGAGGCCGAGGACAGGAAGTTGCACCGCACGATCGACGTCACTCGTCGACTTGATGGTGTCATCGAAATAGATCACCAAGGTCGCGGCACCGCCGGCCACGAGAAGAACCAGGCCTATCGAACGAAATAGGATTGGGACCGCGAAACTCCGTCGAAGCTCGGCGGGCCGGCGTACGGCGAGACCGAGGAGGAAAAGCGCCGCGAAAGCAGTCCCGACGCGGTGAGCCGAGACGTCCACCATTCCGTGGAGCGCGAAGAGGATAGCGGCGATAAAAGCAGCGACACGAAAGCGTTGGTTAGTGCCTTCGCGCAGGGGAAAGACGCGCCTGATGAACAGGGCAATCCCGGCAAGAGAGAGCACGACGGCCGGCCAGCCCACTTCCACCCAAAGCCAAAACCAGTCGCTCTCCGGGTGAATAGTGCGGGAGCTCGTGAGTGAAACATCGCGAAAGACCGCGAAGACTTCGTCGAAATTTCCCAATCCGATGCCGCACCAGGGCGAGGCGCCGATGAGATGAAGGGCATCGCGGTAAATTGCCCAGCGAAGATCGGAGGCCACCCCAGGATCGCCGGCGCGAAGATTGAAGCGCTCGAAAGTTTGTCCGCCGAAGAGAAGAAGCGCGGTGAACAGGAGCAGGAGCAGAGAAACACCGAGGGCGATCCGCGAGGCCGAAGCCTTACGCACAGCAAACGCACCCAGCCAGAGGCCGCTGCCCACGACGAGAAGGAGAACGCCTGCCCGCGAAAAATCGAGGACGATTCCCACGACGATGACCGCCAGGGCCACCAGCCAAAGAATCCAGCGTTTTCTGCCTCGAAGGATATCATCCTGGCCGCAGGCGATGATGATGACGGAGGTCAGGCCGAACAGGTTCGCGGTCTGATTACGATTCGGGAATGGACCGAACCCCCGTTCGTTATGCCAGAAGGGAAGCGCGGTGTGGGCGGAGCGAAGCGCGATGCAGAGCGCAGTCAGACAGGCGACACCGAAGGCAAAAGCCCGTAGCTGGGTGCGGACATCCCGGAGATCGAGGTCAACCGTGCTCACATAATAGAGCCAGCTCAAGGCCGCGAGAAAACTAAGGAAGCAGCCGAGAGTGATCCAGCGCTGGGGCGAAAGCGTCCCAGGAAGATTGACTCCAAAATCCTCCACGAGCGCGGTTCGCCAGGCCGGCTGAAGGAACCAATTTGCCGGCAGGAAGGCAGTCGCGGCGCAGGCCAGCAATGCGAGGAAAATCAAATTCAGCGCTGGTCCAGAGGAAACCTTCGGTGGATGCACCAGCAGGATCGCGCCCAGGAGCGCGACAACGATCCCTTCGCTCCACTTTTGGGTGGCGCCGCCGAGGAAACAGGCCAGAACCGGAAGGGCCGGCAACGCCACGTTGAGCCACCAGCGTGCCGGCGCGCCCGTGAAGCTGGCGGGGGCCCGGGTTGACCTGATTTTTGAGCGTGGCATGGGCAGTGGGCGGCGGCGGTAGTGGTATGGGAATCGCTCAGTTAATCGGCAACGCTCCCCAATCTATGGCTGGTCCCGTTTTAGCACGAGTTGAACGCGGCCTGCCATCGCGTACTTTCAAGCTCGGCATTCGGACGTAATCATGGTCACGCAACGCACGCAGGGTCTTTATCGCGTCTTCCTGCTCTGCCAGATCGCCATCGTCGCAGTCCTTTTCTGGTTCGGGGTTTGGATGATGGTGACGTTTTATTCTCCCGGCGGCGCAAAGTGGACCTGGCGGCGCTACAGCATCTACTGCGGACTCCTTGTCCTGGGCATGACGGTCGAGTCGTTCAGCCGCGAGGGCTCGAAAAATTATTTCCTCCAAAACGAATTGCTCCGACAGCATCGGCTCAGTCTGCGACAGACTTTCGCCAGCGTCGGGGCACTCGTCTTTTACCTGATCGCGACCAAAGACGCTTTTATCTCGCGAATTTTCCTTTTCAACTTCGTGCCCTGGCTTTACGTGGCGCTTCTCTTTTCGCATCATTATCTGCCCCAATTTCTCGCGCGCCGCATCTTCACGGGGGCCCGGGAAGAAAAGACGATTCTGGTGGGGACCAGCGCGAAAGCGGCGCAACTTCGCAGCTGGTTGCGACGCAAAGGCGACATTGGCCTCCGCACCATCGGATTGATCTGCGACGAGGCGATCGACAAAACCGAGGACGGAATCCCGGTCCTGGGAAATTCGGAGGCGCTCGAAAACATTATCGTCGAGCGCGGCGTCACGCAGGTCATCATGCTGGAGTTCCCGGTCTTTAATGACGCCAGCCGCCACATTATCCAGGTTTGCGACCGGATCGGCGTCCGCCTCCTCATCGTCAGCGATCTCGAGGAAAAATTGAGGCATCCGGTGACCCATTTTGAAGACGACGGGTTCCGCTTCATCGGCCTGCGGGAAGAGCCGCTTGAAAACCCGCTCAACCGCTGTTTCAAACGCGCCATCGATGTCGCCATTTCTTTACCAGTTATAATCCTGGTTTTTCCGGCCCTCACCGTCATCGTTTGGATCGCGCAACGGATCCAATCGCCCGGCCCGCTTTTGCACATGCAAACCCGCGCCGGGATGCAAAATCGGCAATTCAAGATTTATAAATTTCGCACGATGCGTCCCGATCACGAAGAAGTGGCCCGACAGGCGCGCGACGGCGACGAACGGGTGTATCCGCTCGGGAAATTGTTCCGTAAACTCAGCATCGACGAGGTGCCGCAATTTTGGAATGTCCTCCTGGGCGACATGAGTATCGTCGGCCCGCGGCCGCATCTGATTGAGCACAACAACCAGTTTTCGCAGCTGTTAGCGAATTACCACGTCCGTGCGTTTGTGAAGCCCGGTATCACCGGCCTGGCCCAGGTGCGGGGGTTCCGCGGTGAAGCGCGCAATAGCGACGACATCCAGAAACGTGTCGCCTGCGACATCGAATATCTCGAAAACTGGAATCTCTCGCTCGAGTGCGGAATCATCCTGCGCACTTTTGCGCACGTGATCGTTCCACCGCGCAGCGCGTATTAGGTGAATGGCGCGCCCCGTCGCACGATGGTAGCTGAGCGCGCCTTTGGCGTCATATTTTAGCATCGCGCAACGGAGCGCGCGATCCACCTAGCGACTGCAGTTCGTCGGCGAAACTTTGCATCACGCTCGCCTTCTCAAACTGCTCCACATACCGCCTTCCGGCAGCGCCGTACGCCACCAGCCTCGCCGGATCGTTCGCCAGGGAATCGAGCAGAGCGGCCAATTCCGCTGGCTGACCGGGGGGCACGTTCACGCCAAAATTTCCCTCGAGGAGCGAGAGGGCCAGTTCGCATTCGGGCGCGGCCACGGTCACCACCGGCTTGGAAACCGCGAGCAAGCCGAGGAGTTTGCTCGGAAAAAACGAGTTCCCCGCGCCAGCCTGCTGGGTGATGAAGCAGATGTCTGCGTCGACGAGCAGTGCCTGGTAATCGCGTCCCACCTGGAGCGGCAGCATGCTCACATTCGGTAGTTTCATCTCACTTACCCGCCGCGTTAAGGTTTCGCGTTGGGCGCCGTCGCCGCAGATCACCAGGCGAATGTTCCGATCGCGTAACAAGGGAGAGGTCTCCAGGAGCACCTCCAACCCCTGTTTCACACCCAGGTTGCCCGCATAAACGGCCAGGAATTCTTCCCGAACAAACCCGTGCCGCTCCCGAAATTCGCCGGGGGATGGTGACGGCGCGCCCTCGCCCAGGGCAATCGCATTTGGGAAATAAATAAGTTTTCCATCGGGCACACCTTTTCCACGAAAACTCTTCAGCATTCCTCGCGTGATACCCGAGACGCGCGCCGCCTTTCGATAGGCAAAAGCCTCGAGCGCATATAACCCTTTCGTGAACCAGCCGGCTTTCAACATTCCAAGACCGACCGCGGCGTCGGGCTGCATGTCCTGGACATGAAAAACGAAAGGCGCGCGTTTGATTTTTCCGACGAGCCATCCCGCCACGCCGAGCGAGAGCGGCGGTGAAACGAGCACATAAACGTCAGCGCGCGGCAGGGCCAGGGCTCGAAAAATCGAAGTGAAGACAAAACTAGCTTCGTGGAAGATGCGCCTCAGGGCCGAAACGCGCGCCGGCACAAACTGCCAGGAACGGTGGACCGGGACGCCATTGATCACATCGGTGCGGAAAAGGCAGGCGCGATCTTCCGGCCGTTTCTCCCACGAAGGATAATAGGCGAAGGCGGTTACCATCTCGACGTCGAATCCGTGCGCGCGCAGGAATTCGCAAAGCGCGACACTATGCGGCGCTATCCCGGTGAACTCCGGAGCGTAGTTAATCCCCCAGACGATGATGCGCATGTCAGGAATTCCGCCCGCGGCGCATCTCGCGTTGCTTGATCTGAATCAAAAACTCGTAGTAGGCGAGATTAACGCAGTAGATGAAACCGATTTTTCCCTCTAGAAAACCACCGGAGAAAACGTAGGCGACCAGGAAACGCAGGAGGGGCCAGCCGGGAATTGCGCTGACGAGAGGCTTGAGCGCGGTGTTCCGGACGGATGGATCGCGCGCGAAAATCGTTTTCCAGGAAACGGGGGTCCTCAAACGCACCGCCGCTTCCTGAGTAGCGTAGCGGTTATGGCGGTCGAGCCAATTCGTCCAGCCTTTGCTCAGACCGTAATGCAAATAAGGTTCGCGCACGTAATCAAGAGCGCCGTCGATTCTCCCTTCCTTCTGGCCGTGGCCGAAATCGATGAAGGTGGCGCGACCCCGCCGAAGGAGGCGAAATTGCCATTTAGGAAAGGAGTCGCAACGCTTGAGCCAGCGGTCTTCCGCAATTAATTTCCAGCAGCAATAAAATCCCGCAGTCGAATCGGGAGCATGTTCGATCGCTTCCAGGATCGCTTGTTGAAAGGAGGCGGTGCCCGTCTCATCCGCATCGAGAAACAGGATCCACGGATAAAGGACTCCACAATTCTCGATCGCCCAATTCCGCTGCGCGGCGAAGCTGGAGAAGGGATGATTGTGACAGTGGAGGCCCGCGCTCTTCGCAATCTCGATGGTTGCGTCCCGGCTTCCGGAATCCACGAGGTGAACGTCGTCACACCAGCGGATCGATTCGAGGAGCTGCGGCAAATCACGCTCTTCGTTCTGCGCGAGGATGATGATAGAGACGCTCACCCGCGGTAATGACTCTATCGCGGTCTCAGAACGCGGCATGGGTTTCCCGCCGCCACGCAATCGTCGGGAACGTCCTTCGTGACGACGGAACAGGCCCCGACCAGGCTGCGCGCTCCGATCCGGACCCCCGGCAGGACAAAGGCGCGAGCGCCGACAAAGGCGTCGTCCCCGATTGTGATCTTGGCCGTGACGAGCTGAAGCGCCGGATTCGAAAAATCGTGGGTGCCGGTGCTGAGATACGCTTCTTGCGCGACAGTGGCGCGCTCGCCGATTTCAATTTCGCCCAAACTATAGGCGTTGGCCCGGTCGCCGAGGCAGGCGCGGTCGCGCAAGGTAAGATGCCACGGGATGGCAATGCGGGCACGTTGGTGAACGAATGGTTTGCCCTCAATGGTGGCCCCGAAGACGTCGAGCCAGAAGAGACGCCAGGGATTGGCCGGCTTCGGCGTCCAGACGCAAAAAACAAACCAGGTGAATTCCCAAAGCAGACGGAGCGCCCGATCGCGATCCGACCAGGGCGACTCTTGCGCCACGTTTTGCGCAGGGTTTACCGGTTTCTTTTCCTCCATGGGCGATCAAACAGTAACTGTTCCAAAGCAGAAAGGCAGCCACCGATGAGGAGGGATTTTCACTACTCCAGGACTTTCAAGAGTGACTCGGTCGCGCGCGCGATCTCGAAGCGACGGGCGAAACAATCTGGCGCGTTCTTTCTCATCGCGGCGCGAGCCTCGGGCGGGGTGGCAAGCCAGCGTTTCAACAAGGCGGTCGTTCCCGCAAGATCGTCGTTCTCAACATAGCCGACGTGGTCCGTCTCGATTTCACGCCAGATATTTACCTTGTTCGAAATGAGGACCGGAGTGCCGCAAGCGAGCGCTTCGACGACGGCGATTCCAAAGTTCTCCTGGTGAGACGGAAGAACGAACGCCTCCGCGGCCCGAAACGCGCCCCACTTTCGGCTGCCGGTTAGCATGCCGGTAAAGGTGATTGATCCGTCCTCTTTTGCTGCGCTCGCCAATCGTTTCAGGCGCAGCTTATATTCCTCGTCGGCGCAGGGGCCGGCGAGAACCAGATGGAGGGACAAAGCGCCGCCTGAGGAATTTTCCAGCGCGGCGAACGCTTCGATCAAGAGATCACAACCTTTCTTTTCGTGGAGGCGGCCGAGGAAAAGGAGGAACCGTTTCCCGCGCAGGTGCGGAAAATCATTCAGGAAATCTGCGCGTGCACTTTCGAGATCGTTCCGCGGGGCCGCGGTGCCGTAATTCACCACCGCCTCATTGCAGCGATAAAGCGAAAACGACTCGCGGGCCATGAGACGTTCTTCTTCGGAAGTGAACAGAACAGCCTTCGCGTCCCGCAAAACCCGATATTCCGCCCAGGGCCAATAGAGCAATTTTTTTAGATGTTTCAGGGGATAAGTGCGCTTGAACCATGGATCGAGCATGCCGTGCGGAAAAACAAAGTAGGGTGTGGCGGTTCCATGCAAGGCGCGCCAGACGCCAAGGCTGCTGTATTGCCAGATGCCATGGACGATGACGGCATGGTATTGAGCGCGTCTTTTCCTGATCCAATCGGCGAAGCGCGGGGAATAGGCGTAGGTCCCCCGGCCGGGGCCGAGCGCGTGTACGGGAAACGGATAATCCCTGACCCATTGGGCGGACGGCGGGTCGAGGCTGACGATCTCGACCTCGTGGCCGCGTTCCACCAGGGCGGCGGAAGATTGCTCTAACGATTCGCTGGGTCCTCCAAACTCCCGGTTAACGGACCGGATCGAGCGAAGTATTTTCATTAATCAGGGTGACGAGACTGGTGGCCAGTTCCAGGCAGATGAACAACGGATTGTCGTGCTATTGAAGTCCCTTTGCCATTGAACAAACCGGCTTGCCAAAGTCGATCATTTTGTGCCGCGCCCGGCCGGCTCCGAATTCGTCCGACCTCCGATCCGAAAAGCGACGGACCATTTTCGCGCTCGTCAGCGGGAGTGTTTCTCCGTTAAAGGCCAAGTGTCCATGAGAACGCGCGATAGCAATCTCGATCTCTTGCGCTCCGCGGCCATCCTCATGGTGGTCGTCTATCACGTGGCCGGGCGTTGGCCGGTAGCTTTGCCGCGGCTGACCGCCTTCACGCAGTACGGAGAATACGGCGTCGACCTGTTCTTTCTTTTGTCCGGCTGGTTGATTGGAGGTCTCCTCTGGCGGGAGCACGAGAGGTTCGGCAACGTCGAGATCGTTCGCTTCATTTGCCGCCGCGCCCTGCGAACCGTGCCTCCCTACCTGATCGCGCTCCATTTTCTACCTCGGAGTTCTTCTGGCCCGTCACGAGAAATTCGACTGGGGATACCTTCTCTTTCTCCAGAATTACTATTCGAATATTTCCTACTTCCACATCAGCTGGTCGCTCTGTGTCGAAGAACATTTTTATCTGGTGATGCCGATGATTGCCCTGGCGATCAGCACGCGAATGGGACGCGCCCATTCCCTGCTCTTGATTCCAGCCCTGTTTCCAATGATCTTTCGAGCCCTTGCGGGAGATGCATTTCAGGCTCCTGAGTTCGGTTATTATCACACCGCAACCCACCTTCGTTATGAAGGCCTGTTGCTCGGCGTGTGGGCCTCCTTCCTCTTTCAAAAACATTCTGACGCCTGGCGGCTGCTTCGCCGGACCGCGCCGTATGGGCTCGCTCTTTCCCTGGTCGCCTTAGTCGGAGTCGCTGCGCTCGGGGGCCGCGGACGCTATACGTTTTTCTATCTCGCAATCGCCCTCACCTTTCTCTTCCTGCTGGTCTGCGTCGCCGGACGAAAACCGCTTCCGGGCGCCAGTTCCCGGGTTGTATTCTGGATCGCTTCCGCTTCCTACAGCATCTATCTGACCCATACCCTCGCGCTGGACCTGGCGTTGCGCGCCGCCGGCCGATCACCTTTCCTGGCCGGGTTTCATCTGCTGACGGTGAGCGGGTTGATCCTCGTCGCCGGCGCCTTGTTCTACAGCCTGGTGGAGCTTCCGAGCCTCGCGCTGCGGCATCGTTTCATGCCGGGTCGAACCAACGCGCCGAGCCCGCTGAGAGAGCCGCTGTTGCGCAAACGGAATTAAGCAGCTTGGGAGATTCCCGATAGTTCCCGGCGCTTCGCGAAATGGCCGAGAACCACCATGCTCCACGGTCGGGTCCAATGCAGGCGATCGCACTGAAACGCCTTCCTTGTCTCCTCGACGAAGGCCGCCGGCAGAAGAGCGCGCGAAACGATTTCATCCAGCCCCTCCTTCACGAACGATGCCAAAGGCCCAAGCATCCAGGGTCTCATCGGCAAGACGAAACCGGCCTTGGGCCGTTCGTAAACGGAAGGGGGGAGAAGATCACGGCATGCTTCTACCAGCAAACCCTTCACGCCCGGATAACGCCTCTTCACACCTGCGGGAAGGCCCAGGACATATTCAACCAATTCGTGATCGAGAAACGGAACGCGGAGCTCGAGGGAAACGGCCATGCTCATCTGGTCCGCGTCCCTTAGCAGCATGCGGCGCATGTAGCCCGTCAGTTCCGCCCAACTGATCCGGGCAAAATCGTCGGGCAGCGCCACGAGAGATTTGACCGCCGCGGGTGCCGGAGGAAGCCCGGCGCGCTGGATCATCTCCTCGGTGAAAAGACGCCGACGCCATCGAGCCAGCTCCATGGCATCGCCGGTGGCAGGCAGATCCGCGAGCCGCTCGCCGGCGTTTCGGAACCAACCGATAGTTTTGCGCACAAAACGCGGCAACGTGGCCATGAGTTGCAGACGCGGAACATCGCGAAAACTGGGATAGCCGCCGAATAACTCATCACCTCCGAGGCCGGACAATGCGACCTTCACGCCATGCGCTGCGACCGCGCGCGACACGATGTAGGTATTGATCGCGTCAACCGACGGAAGATCGAGCTTGCCGACGGCCTCGGTGACCGAATGTATCACCTCCTGTTCGGAAAGTTGGATGCGGTGATGGTTGGTCCCGTAACGTTGCGCGATCTCCTGCGCGATCGCGGTTTCATCGAATTCCGCCAGGTCGAAACCGACGGAGAAGGTTTGAAGTTTTTTCTCCAACTTTCGCGCGGCGATGGCCGTGACTACCGATGAATCGATCCCGCCACTGAGAAAACTCGCCACGGGCACATCGGAGAGGAGATGTTCCTCCACAGCCTTCTCGATGAGACCGCGCAGCCGGGGGACCACGTTCTCGATCGAAGAAGCAAACGCCTTCTGCGCCGGCCAGTATCGCCATATCTTGATTTGGCCGTGCGGCCCGATCGTCATCGCGTGACCCGCGGGCAGAACCTGGACCCCTGAGTAAAGCAGCCGTCCTTCAGGACACGCGCCCCATTGCAAATAAGCGGAAACCGATTTCGCCGTGATCGTTTCCGGTCCCGTCACGAGCATTTTTACCTCGGAAGCGATGCGGATCCCTTCCCGGTCGGTCTCATAATAAAGCGGCTTTATCCCAAGACGGTCGCGGGCGAGAAACAACTCGTTCCGGACCGCGTCATATATTGCGAAAGCAAACATTCCCTTGAGGTGATCCACGACCTCATGACCCCAGCGCGCGTACCCCTGCAAGAGCGTCTCCGTATCGCTCGTCCCCTTCCAATTCACCGTCAGTCCGAGACGCTCGCGCAACGCCCGGTGATTATAGATTTCGCCGTTCGCGACGAGAACATTGCCCGTGGCCGGATCGGTCATCGGCTGAGCGCCCGTCGGTGAAACGTCCACGATTGCCAACCGCGTGCTTCCCAGCCAGCAACGGCCGTCCGGCGAGGACCATTCCCCGCGGGAGTCCGGACCGCGATGGCGGATGAGTTCCAGATCCAGGGGCGAGGCCTGACCTAACGAGTTAAAATGAACCGCGATTCCACACATCCTGAATGATTCCGGGCGAAGTCCTCTTTTCGTCCTCTTATTTCGCCACCACGTGGGAAATCGCGAGCGGGGTGCCGTAGACATCCCCCGCGCTCAGCTTCCCGCCGGCATAGGTGAAGAAGGAGTAGCCGCATTGTTCCAGAAGTTCGACCACGCTTTTCGAAGAAAGCTTTCGTTGCTCCAGATAATTCAAATGCAACTCGAGAAAAAGCGCGGGCCGGTGCTTCGAGAGAAATGAAACGGAGCCTTTAATCGCTTCGTATTCGTATCCCTCGATATCGATCTTGATGAAGTCCGGGATAACTCGGAGCCGGGCCGAAGCGGCTTCGATGCTTTCAATCGAGACTTCGATCGATTCAGGGGAGGACCACATCGTATGATCGAAATGCTGGCTTTGCACGAAACCACCAACCGGATCCATCACCATCGCAGTGACGCCGTTCGATTCGCCGATGCCGACCTGGCTGATAATCATCCGGTCGTTGAAATGATTTAGTTCCTGGATTTCGGTGAGGCGACGAACCAGGGCTGGCGAAGGCTCAAAGCTGCAAACCCGATTCCCCGGTTTTCCCGCGCACCAGAGCGAGGAGATCAAACCGCCATGGGCGCCGAGGTCGAACAGGACGCCTCCCGGGCCTGCGGCGGCTTCCGAAAGAGCGGCGAATTCAGCGCGGCCTTCGAACGAAGTAGCGTAGTACTCCAGCTCTTTCCGGCACGCATGAGGGGCGGAAAACGAAATGATATCGTCGATTCGACACGTGATCCCGGAGGCGGATTCCTCGAGAACAAAGTTGATATTTACGGGGTCGATTGAGCGCCGCGAAAGATAGCGCTTCGCGAGTTCGCGAACGCTGCCCGGCATCCACCGTCCAAGATTGCGAATGGTGGATCGCTTCATCTCCAGCTCACCAAACAAACCCCTCTGTCCGCCTGAAATATTCCAGATCGCGGGAGAGTTCCTTCAACGGTTTCGCCGGGACACCCGCGTAAAGGCGGTAGGGCTCGCCCCATTTCTTGTTCAAAAGAGATTGCGCCCCGAGGACCGAATGATGCGGTAGCGTGCTTCCGCCAAGGATAACGGAATTCGTTCCGGTGAAACTGTAATCGCCAATATCGATCGGTTCCGCGGTCTGGCGGCCTTCTTCAAAATCGATGCTGTGGGTCAGAAACTGGGAGCGGAATCCGCCAATGGTGGCAAAGGCGCCGATGCGGATCCGGGCGGTGCAATCGATCAAATGCCGGCTGCTGACCCCGGCGTGCGCTTCGATGATAAGCTCGGGACGGCGGTCCGGTTGATGGGCGAAATGTCGGCTCGGGCCGCTCGGAAAACCGGTGATCCAATTCAATTGGCCGACAATCGCGTGGGCACCCAGATGAAGCAGATCGACGTTCTTGCACACGGTGAGATGACCGATGCGAGATCCTTCTTCCATCACCAAGTGGCGCGGAAAAATCCAGGCGAAACCGATGTGGCTCGCCGGATGAATCGTATAGCCGAATTGCTTCTCCAGAAAAGAACGTCGCAGACTCCAGGGCAGGAGGAGTGAAACAAGGCGGAGCAGCGTCTTCATGCGGCGACGCCGAGCGATCGGTAAAGAGCGACGTATTCAGAGATCATATGCGCGGCGGAAAAGCGTTTGGCGTTATCGAGGGCCCTGACCCTCCCGCACGCCCGTTCTTCCGGATCCAGCAGGCCCAACAAATCGGCGGCAAACCCGGCTTCGTCCTCCAGCAACCGGGTTATCGCAGCCGCGCCAGCGACCTCCGTCATCGGTTCGCGATCGGCGCAGAGCACCGGGCAGCCGCAGGCGTGGGCTTCGGCGATTGGCCACCCGAACCCTTCGAATGTAGAAGGAAAAAGCAACGCAATCGCACAGTTGTAGAGCGCCTCAAGTGATTCGTTGTCCGGGCCCGGTATCTCCACGATCCGGTCCGAAACGCCAAGTTGCTGGCCTAACGAACGCAGCGACGGAGAAAGGGCATCGCCAGCAAAGACCAGCAACCCCTTCCATTGTTTGTGGCAGCGCGCGAAAATGCGCAAAACTCCCTCCCGATTCTTGCGGCGAAGGTTCGAGCCGACATGCAGAACAAATTCCGCCCCGGGCTTCAGCGCTTCGAATTTCGCCAGCCGCTTGAAGGCTTCTTCCGGCGGCAAGAGGCGGTAGGGATAGCTCAACCCGAGGGTAATCAACTCCAGCGCCGGCTTGCCGTGATTCTGTTGGACGAGTCGTCGCGCATCCGCCAGGGTCGCCTTGGAATCGCAGGCTACGACCATCGCGTGTTCAAGGCCACGCACGATCCAGCGCTGGAGTAGTTTTCCGGTCACGCTGGCCGGACAATCCGTCTGCTCCCCAAGCCCGCCGCGCACGGCAAGCAGATCGTGGCAGGTCACGACCACCGGAATATTACGAACGGCCTTCGCATACATGGCGTTGGAATGGTCGCAGATATGGACAAGCACGGGCCGCTCCCGGAGTTTCTTTGCCAGCGTTCGCCGGAAGAATACAAATTTATCGATGTAGGCCAGCCACTTTGCGACGAAGCCACCTGCGAAACGGAATCGGCCGAGAAATGGCTCGGGCCGAATAAGCTCCGCCGCCAGGCCGGCGGAAGTCAGGCCTTCGAGCATCATCATCGCGAATCGCTGCATGCTTTGCTGGCGATCGAGCGGGTAGTTACCGATCAACAAAATCATCGGATGGAACGCGCGCAGCCGGAGAGCCATGCAAGCCTTCGGCGTAACGTGAACGCCGCGCTATCCGCCGCCGCGGTGGATCGCCGGGCGCCGGCGCATCTGATTCCGGCGAGGGGTTAGCGTTGATCGCAGCCAGGCAAAGCCCGCAAATGAAGACGGCAAAACCGAGATTGGTCGGTTGGCCAAATTGTCCGTTCAAGAGCGCGATGAATCCTGCGCAGTACAACATGATGGGAAGGATCTCCCCCTGCTTAAGTTTTCGAATACTGAGGAAACCGAACTTGATCGTGAGCATTGTCCTCCAGGCCAGATAGGCGAGGCCCAGAATCGGCCCGCTTTCCAAGACAACCCGCCCCCATTCGCCCTCCGTTAAAAGAAAGAGGGTGCGGCCGGTGAGAAATTTTGCGCCGCCATTAGTTCCGATACCGAGCCCATATCCGCCGATTGGCGCTTTCGTCAAAAGCATTAATCCCTCCGTGAAACCGCTAAACAATCGCACCAGGAGGCCGCCGGCGATCGACCCTTCCTCCGCTTCGGCGACATCGGTGAAACGGTCCGAAAGAATTTGCACGCCCTCCTTAAAGACAGGAAGCCGGGTCGCCAGAAGCGCCACCACCACCACGATTAGAAGATTTCTTCCGAATTGAGTCATGGCGCTGGGACGGAAGAAGATAATGGCGAGCAAGGAGGACATGACCACCAGCACCGCGAGCAAAACCGAGCGACTGCCGGAAACACCGATCGTCACCACCAGGGCGAACCCGCCGCCGAAAAGCAGCCAGTTGCGATACACTCCCCGCGTCAGGGCAGCGTAAAGCAAGTAGGCGGAGGACAACGCCGCGGTCAGAATTACGCCTGAAACGAACGAAAAAGTTCCCGGCGGCCTGATTTTTCCGCCACCGGCAGTGATCTGCTGCGACTCGCCCAAACCCGCGGTGCGATTGATGAAAGAATCCGGCGCCGCGTTGAACTGCAACGCGAGAAGCACACACATCGGAATCAACCCAACCAAAACCCACCATCCGAGTTTTTTGAGATCGTCCATGTCGAGGACTCTCCCGATGACGAAGATGAGCGGCAGGTGGAGGAAGTTCGAGCGAAAGCCAAAGCCGGTGACCAGAATCAGCGGCTTGAGCGAAAGATACGGCTCAAGGACAACCAGGGCCACAAGCCAGGAGAGAACGGCAATAATCCCGAGCGAAAGGATATAGCCGTTCCGGGGGAAGACCTTCGCCTTGAGCGCCATCGCGTAAATCGCCAGGACTACCGGATCGCGGATGACGAGGAGCACGTCTGAGTATTGGGGAAGGATCCACTTCCGGAATGTTCCCTCGAAAATGAGCAGGAAAAAATAGAGCCAGATCAGTCGCTTGATCTGGAGAAACGGTCCTTTTTCAGTCGCCGATTGCATGCAGGATTTTTTCGCCGTAAGCCGGCCAGGTTAACTCAGCAGCTTTCGCGCGCACGGCTCGGCTCATCCCGGGTAATTTGTCACGATGTTCGATAAACCATTCGATCTTTTCGGCAATGGCCGCGGGCGAGCCGGCAGGCACAAGGACTCCGGTTTCCCCTTCAATAATCAATTCTTCTCCACCAGCATTTCGTGTCACGATTAAAGGAAGCCCGCAGGCCATCGCATCCTGTTGGAAGAGCGACCGTCCTTCAACGATCGAGGGAAGGACTAGGACATCGCACGAGCACATCAAGCGCAATACCGCCGCGTGCGCCCGGGGCGGCTCGTAGATAAAAGCCGCCCATTGATTGCGGTAAAATTGCATCGGCGATATCAGCGAGCCCATCACGACAAGTTCGGCGTCGCTCGACTTCAGCAGTTTCATCGCAGCGAACAGATCGGCCAGACCTTTTCTCTGCGAGAGCGCTCCCACGAAAAGGAAGCGGAGCGGTTGGCCATGGATCTCATGAGACTCATCGACCCT
>JBBRMO010000010.1:0-15314 GCA_038230815.1 Chthoniobacterales bacterium | reverse complement strand
GGCATCTTGATCGACAGCGCTTCCGCCGCGACCTGGCCGAGCTTCTGGTGGGGAATATTTTCCGAAACGAGCATCGCCAAAATCTTTTCCCCGTTTTCCGGCGCGCACGAAATTACGATCCGCGACTGCGATTCGTTAAAGAGGATGACTTCTGGAGGGGCGGTCGTGCTGCCCGCTGCATTCGGGTTGCGGCCGTCACGGCCGCCCCTGCAAAGATCTATCGCCGCCCCGAGCAAACCGGCCGGGTTGAAACAAGATTCCGCCAGGGCGACGGCCAGTCCGCCTTCGGAACAATCATGCGCGCTCCGCACGAACCCGGCGCGGATTAAAGCGCGCACGGAATTCTGCACCGCCAGTTCTCGTTCCACATCCAGCCGCGGCGGCAGCCCTGCCTTGCGCCCGTGACAAACCTTCAAGAACCGGCTCGCTCCCATTTCGTGGCCGACCTCACCCACCAGAATGATGATGTCCTCCGCCGCTTTGAAGAATTGCGTGGTGATGTGCTCTTCCTTATCGATCAAGCCGACCATCGCGACCGTCGGCGTCGGGTCGACCACGCCGGCGGGGCTCTCATTATATAAAGAGACATTTCCGCCCACGACCGGAGTGCCGAAGGCGCGGCAAGTCTCGGCTATTCCTTCGACCGCTTCGCGCAGCTGCCAGAAATTTTCGGGTTTGTACGGATTTCCGAAATTCAGATTGTCGGTAACGGCGAGGGGCGTGGCACCGGAACAGGTGAGATTGCGAGCCGCCTCGGCCACGGCGATGCGCCCGCCTTCGCGCGGATCGAGCCGGCAATAGAGTGAATTACAATCGGTCGTCGCCGCCAGGATCTTGTTGGCCTCCCGGACGCGGAAAACGGCGGCGTCGGACCCCGGTCGCACGACGGTGCCGGTCCGCACCATGTGATCGTATTGCCGATAGACCCAGTTCTTGGAGGCGATGGTCGGATCGCGCAGGAGCAGACGAAGGGAATCGACCGAGGATTGCGCGGATAACTCGGATATTTCTTTCTTCCAGGTTTCATCCGTGTCCTCCGCGATTGGCTTCCTCGCTTCGCGCGAATAGAGGGGCGCTTCGTCCGCCAGGGGTTTCGCCGGAATTTCCGCCGCGAGCGATCCATTGTTTCTCACCCGCATCATGCCGTCATCTGTCACCCGCCCGATCTCGGCGCAGGGCACATCCCATTTTTCGAAAATCCCCCGGACTACATTTTCGTGCCCTCGTTTCGCAATGATCAGCATTCGCTCCTGCGACTCGCTGAGCAAAATTTCATACGGCGTCATCCCCGGCTCGCGCTTCGGGACTCTCGCCAGATCGATCTCCACGCCGGTGCCGCCACGACTCGCGGTCTCGCAGGTGGAGCAGGTCAGGCCCGCCGCGCCCATGTCCTGAATGCCGGCAACGGCGTCGGTCGCGAGCAGTTCCAGGCACGCTTCGAGCAGGAGTTTCTCTTTGAACGGATCGCCGACCTGGACGGCCGGCCGATCCTGGCGCGATTCTTCGGTCAATTCCCGCGACGCGAACGCCGCTCCCGCGAGACCATCCCGACCCGTTTCCGCACCGACATAGAAAACAGGATTGCCCACGCCGCTGGCGGCGCCCCGCGCCACTTGTTCGTGCCGCAACACGCCGAGGCAAAAAACGTTAACCAAAGGATTTCCCTCGAAGCTTTCGTCGAAATAAATCTCGCCGCCGATGGTCGGAACGCCAATGCAATTCCCGTAATGCGCGATCCCGGCAACGACGCCGGTGAAAAGTCGTCGATTCCTTTGAATCTGCTCTTTCCGGTTTCCAGTTTCCGGTTTCGCGGATTCGTCGATCGGTCCGAAACGCAGTGAGTTCAGCAAGAACTCCGGCCGTGCCCCCATTGTGAAGATATCCCGAATGATTCCGCCCACGCCGGTGGCGGCACCCTGAAAAGGTTCGATCGCGCTCGGGTGATTGTGGCTCTCGATTTTGAAGGCGACCGCCCAGCCGTCCCCGATGTCGACCACCCCCGCATTTTCTTCACCGGCTTTGACCAGAATGTTCGAACCCGTCGTCGGAAATTTCTTCAGCTCACGCCGCGAATTCTTGTAGGAGCAATGCTCGCTCCACATCACAGAGAAGATTCCCAGCTCGGTAAAGTTCGGCTCGCGGCCGAGAATTTTCTTGATGCGCTCGAATTCGTCCGGCTGGAGGCCGTGCTGGGTAACGAGCTCGGTTGTAACGATTGGGTCGGACTTAACGGACATCGGTTGCGCACGTTAGCTGATGTGAGGAATGGCTCAACTCGCGAAAGATTTCGTCATGTTTATGATGAGGGCACCGGCGAGACTCGCGTGATCAATCGCGCCGTGGTTCGACGAATAAACGTTCGAAACGGCGCTCATCGAAGAGCCGTTGCTTCCGGGTGAATCTGCGGCTTTTCATTTTCAGTTGGAACCGACAAATTAGTGGGATGGACATCAGCACGATCGCGAATGTGGCGACCGCGATCACTGTCCTGACAGGTGTCATCTTTGGCTGGTTTGAAGTGCGCCATCTTCGGCGGGAACGGGAAGAGAGGGCCGCTTTCGAGCTGCTCCACACCATGTTGACCAGCGAATGGCTGCGGTCGGCCGTTTTAATCGATACCGTGCCGGATAATGTCGCGCCCGAAATTCTCGAAGCAGATGCGAGGCTCCTCGATGCCGCGCATTCCATTGGGCTAATCCTGGAAGTGGTCGGCTACGCGGTCTACGCGCGGATTGTCCCGATCGGCATGGTGGACGACATGATGGGAGGGATCGTCCGCGTCACCTGGCGCAAGATGGAAAAGTACGTGATGCATGATCGCGCCCGGAGCGGATCTCAAAAAGGCTGGGAATGGTTCCAATGGCTTCATGTGCAGCTGGAACGGCACAATAAGAGCGCAACCAGCCTGCGGCGGGGAGCGTTCGACGCCTATCGGGAGTGGAAGCCGTAGAGTTGCGTTTCCAGCTCGAATCGCAGACCATTGCCTGTGGCTTTTGACCTGAAAAACATCATCGCGGCGCGACTGGGAGAAAATTACCAGCTCCACGAACGGCACCTCACCCGGACGCTCGTGGCCGCGCAACGCGTGATCGGCTTCGACAAAGTCTATGCGCGAGCGGAAGGGGCGTATCTCTATGACAGGGACAACGCCGCCTACCTCGATTTCCTAAGCGGCTACAGCGTTTTTAACATTGGCCGCAATCATCCGGCGGTAAAGAAGGCCATCCGCGATGTCCTCGATCTGGATCTGCCGAACATGGTGCAGATGGATTGTTCGCTCTTGAGTGGGCTCCTGGCCGAAGCGATCACGAAACGCACGCCGCCGCACCTGAACGCGGTTTTCTTTTGCAACTCCGGCACGGAGGCAATCGAAGGGGCGCTGAAATTTGCGCGCGCGGCCACGCAACGAACACGGGTGATTTCGCTCGAAAGCGCGTTTCACGGGCTGAGCCTCGGTTCGCTCTCCCTGATGGGCTGCGAAAGTTTTACGGAAGGCTTCGGCCCGCTCATGGAAGGATTCGAGACGCGGGTGGCGCTTGACGACATCGAAGGGCTCGAGCGCGAATTGGCGAAGCGCGACGTGGCAGCGTTTGTGATCGAGCCCGTCCAGGGCAAGGGCTGTAAATCTCCCAGGACCGATTTTTTCGAACGCGCCCAGGAGCTATGCCGGAAGCACGGAACCCTTTTGCTTTGTGACGAAATCCAGACCGGTCTCGGACGAACCGGGAAGATGTTCGGCTTCGAGCATTGGAATCTGGAACCGGACATCATCACCCTGGCGAAGAGCCTGAGCGGCGGTTACGTGCCTTGCGGCGCGATCGTGACCCGGCGCGAGATCTATCAAAAAACTTTCAGCCGCATGGACCGTTGCGTTGTCCACTCAACGACTTTCGGCCGGAACAATCTTGCCATGGCCTGCGGTCTGGCCTCGCTCGATGTGATCGACGAGGAAAAGCTCGTCGAAAACTCCGCGCGGATGGGCGCATTGCTGATGGAACGAATCGATGCCTTGCGCACGAAACACTCCTTTATCAAAGAAGTGCGCGGGAAGGGCCTCATCATTGCGATCGAGTTCCACGAGCCCAATGAATTCAAACTCAAGATGGGGTGGAAACTTCTCCACAAGGTCGACAAAGTCCTCTTCGCCCAGATGGTCGTGACCCAGCTGCTGAGCAAACACCACATCCTCACCCAGGTGGCCGGCCACGCCATGGACGTCGTGAAAATTCTCCCGCCGCTGATCATCGGCGAAAAGGAAATCGCCCTCTTCGTGGCCGCGCTCGACGATGTCCTGACCGAATGCCGGAAATTTCCCGGTCCCATGTGGGAAATCGGGCAGAATTTCGTGCGCCACGCGCTCGGATCGAAGAGACAAACCGCCTCGCGCGATCCGATTTCGGCGTAAAGCTGCGTTACCAGGGCGCGGAAAAGCGGTCATAGCCCGGCGCCGATACAGCGATCGGTCGGGGCAAGAACAACGGCGCGGGCATCGGTCTGGTGAACGTTTACAACCTTGACGCTCAATAGTCGGCCCGACATTCCGTGCTGAGCGCGCGGTGAGATTAGTATTGTCGAGCTTTCGGCCGGGCTCTACGCTGGAATAGGACTGCGGCCATTCTGGTTCGGTCCACTCAAGGAGCCAACGCCATGACAATTGCCACTGCCGACCAGGAGAAAACAGGAACCAAACTGAGCCAGCTCGAACAACTCAGAAAATTTACCATAGTCGTTGCCGACACCGGCGACTTCCAGAGCATTAAAGAATTCAAGCCGCGGGACGCGACCACAAACCCGAGCCTGATCTATGCGGCCACTCAAAAGGAACAGTATTTCCATCTCTTGGACGAGGTCTTGGCCGAGCGAAAGAATTCAGGTTTGTCCGGCGCGGCGCAGATCGAGGATGTCATCGATCATCTGCTGGTGAAATTCGGCTGCGAGATCCTTGAGATCGTGCCGGGGCGGGTTTCAACCGAAACGGATGCACGGCTCTCGTTCGACACCCAGGGTTCGATCAACAAAGGCCGGCAGCTAATCAAGCTTTACGAGGAGAAGGGGATCGATCGCCAGCGGGTGCTGATCAAAATCGCTTCAACCTATGAAGGAATCAAAGCCGGCGAAGTGCTGGAGAAGGAGGGGATCAATTGCAACCTCACCCTGATGTTTTCGCTCCCGCAGGCCGTCCTGTGCGCCGAGGCCGGCATTGAGTTGATTTCGCCGTTTGTCGGACGGATTTACGACTGGTACAAGGCGGCCAATAAACGCGACTACACCGGTGCGGAAGATCCCGGAGTCCAGTCGGTCGAGGAGATCTACACCTATTACAAAAAGTTCGGTCACAAAACGGAAGTGATGGGCGCGAGTTTCCGCAACGTGGGGCAAATCCTCGAACTCGCCGGCTGCGATCTTCTGACCATCAGCCCCGATCTGCTGGAGAAACTGAGCGAATCCGATGGTGCCGTGGAGCGAAAGCTCGATCCGGAAAAGGCGAAGAAGGCGAATGTCGAACGGCTGGAGATGGATGAGAAGAAGTTCCGATATTTGTTCAACGACAACGCGATGGCGACCGAGAAAACATCCGAAGGCATCCGGAAATTTGCCGCGGACATCGTGAAACTCGAGAAGTTCGTCGCGGGCAAGTTGTAGTCATCTCAAGCGAAGCGAAGCGGAGCCGAAGGATCCCGTTGCGACCTGCTCGACTCATCACGAGATTCCTCGACTGCGCTCGGGATGACAGTATCTTCACATGTTCAACGTCGTCCTGGTCGAACCGGAGATTCCGCCCAATACCGGCAACATCGGGCGGTTGTGTCTTGCCACGGGCTCGACTCTGCATCTCGTCAAGCCTCTCGGATTCTCGATCGACGATCGCGCGTTAAAGCGGGCCGGTCTTGATTATTGGAAGGAAGTCGATGTCCGCCTCTGGGATTGCTTCGAGGAATTACGCCGGTCCCAAGGGGCAGACGCGCGCTTCTTTTTTCTGACCACGAAATCGGAGCGCGCCTATTACGTGGTCTCTTTCCGGGCCGGCGATTTTCTGGTTTTTGGACGAGAAACCAAGGGACTGCCCGAGAATTTCCTGGCGGCGCACCGCGAAGAGTTGCTTACCATTCCGATGCGAGGAACTCGGAGCCTGAATCTGGCGACGGCGGTTGGGATTGTTTTGTTCGAAGCGATGCGTCAAGTGCGTGCCTCGTGAGGGCGCCCGCCCCGGGGCCCGCTCACGCGCTCGCAGGTGGATCGTGCGCTCCGTCCGCGCGACCTTTATTTCCCGGCTTCGCCGGCACCATTTTGGCATCGCGCGCGGAGCGCACGATCCACCGAGACGCCGTCCCATTAGATTTAAATCAGTTCTTAAACGAAAGTGGCGCAGCTGCGGGACGAGGGGTGCAATTTGGCTTGTAACCAAACGGGTTGAATAAACGGGCGGCGGGCCGGTCTAATCTCTCCGAGGACAATTATATGAAGACATTCTTACTTTCCATTTTTGCATTGGCCGTTGTGGCCGCGCCCGTGATGGGCGAGGACGACAAGGACAACCCGAAGCAACCGAAAAACAACCGCAACCAAAATACGCCGCAGCGCCAGGTGAATACTCCGCCGCGGACCTTTACGCCGCGCACGGTTACGCCGCGCGTGAACAATAACCCCTCCGCGAACGCTCAGTTTCAGCCGCGAAATCGGCCCCCGACCACCGCGCGGACCTTCCCGAAGAGCTACACCCCGGACGTCCAGGCGCGTTTGCGCAACCCGCGAAACTTCACCCCGCCGAACCAGGACGCGCCCCGGACGAACAATAACTGGCAGACTAACACCTGGAAACGGAACAATTGGAATTCGGTGACGCCGCAGACGCCCAATCCGAACGTGCAGGCGGATACTAATGTGCGGAATCGCAACTGGCGGGACCGGGCCAACACCAACCGGAATTGGCGGAACGATAACCGGGCAGGCACCTTCACCTACGAACAGGCTCAGAACCGTTTCCGCCGGGATCGTCACGATCGAAACTGGTGGAGGAGCCGCTACAACCGGATCGTGCTCTTCGGAGGCGGGTATTATTATTGGGACAACAATTATTGGTATCCGGCCTACGGGTACGACTCGTCTTACAACACTTATGCCTACAACGAGCCGATCTACGGTTACAACGAGCTGGCCCCGGGCCAGGTGATCGCGAACGTCCAGACCGCGCTCCAGGAGCAGGGTTATTATAATGACGCGGTCGACGGGCTAATCGGTCCGCGCACCCGGGCCGCGGTCTCGAACTTCCAGCGCGACCGTGGGCTCCCGATCACGGCGGCCATCGATGGCCCGACCTTGCAGGCGCTCGGACTTTACTAAACGCCAGTCAGAGCCAGAGGCCGCCCGACGGAAATTCCGTCGGGCGGCTTTTTCTATGCATTGCGCCTGGCGCCGAAACGGCGAATGCTTCCCGCCATGACCGGACCGCAGCTTGTCGCCCAGGATCTCCGGCGCTCCTTTCGAATCGGCCCGCGCCGGATCGAAGTACTGCGCGGAATTTCGCTGGAGGTGGCTTACGGCGAAGCGGTCTTTCTCTGCGGCGCGTCGGGGGCAGGAAAAACCACTCTGCTTTACACCCTGGCAGGACTGGAACGGCCGGAGGCCGGGACGGTGGAGTTTGAAGGGCGCCGGCTTTACACCGGGAGCTCCTCATCCCAGGCTGAAATGCGGAACCGGAAAATGGGTTTCGTTTTCCAGGGATATTTTCTGCTCCCGGAATTGACGGCGCTGGAAAACGTCATGCTTCCCGGGATAATTGGTGGAAAACGAGATCGAGCGGCGGGTGAAGCGACCCTGAAAGATGTCGGGCTTGCGGACCGCCTCCATCATCTTCCAGCGGAGCTTTCGGGTGGGGAACAGCAGCGTGTGGCCATTGCCCGCGCCCTCACCAACGATCCTGACATTATTTTCGCCGATGAACCAACCGGTAACCTCGACTCGAAGACGGGCGACTCAATCATCGAACTGTTACTCGAACTGGCGCGAGGTCGAAAGAAAACCCTGCTTGTGGTGACGCACGACGCACGCCTGGCTGCCCTGGGGGACCGGCAATTGAGCATCGTCGATGGTGTCCTGGCTTAGGCGCCATTTCTCGGAGGGGCGTGCTTCTGCCGGTCCAATTTTGTAGATCCGCCTGGCCTAAAGGCGGGCGGGCGGAAGCACGCCCCTCCGAACGTAAACGCTTTCCCCTTGAATTGCCCGCCGAACCGCCGGACATTTTTTCGTGCTAACAAAAACTTCGACAGCTGGCGGTTTGGTAATCGATGAACCCGGACGCGTGAAAACGGCGGCGACAGCCCCGGTGAAGCCCGCGGTTGATAAGCAATCGAAAACGGCGCCGGCGCCAGCCCGCGAGCTGACCATCTATCTCGACGGAAAATTCGTGCCGGAGGCGGAGGCGAAGGTTTCCGTGTTCGATCACGGATTGCTTTATGGCGATGGAATTTTTGAGGGTATTCGCTTCTACAACGGCCGCGTCTTCCGGCTCGAGGAGCATCTCGATCGGCTCTGGGACTCCGCGCGGTCCATTTGTCTCGAAATCCCGATCGACCGTGGCGCGATGACGGAAGCCCTGCTCGAAACGATCCGCAAGAATGATCTGCGCGAGGGTTATATCCGGCTCATCGTTACGCGCGGCGTGGGTAATCTCGGTTTGAATCCGGCGCAATGTAAGCGGCCGAGCATCATCATCATTGCGACGACCATCGCGCTCTATTCGAAGGAGGTCTGCGAGAAAGGTCTGACGGTGGTGACGTGCGCCACCCGACGGACCGGTGCAGCGGCGCTTAATCCAGCGGTCAAGTCGCTCAATTATCTCAATAACGTCATGGCGCGGATCGAAGCGAATCTCGCCGGCGCCGATGAAGCGCTCATGTTAAATGAGGCGGGCAACGTCGCCGAATGCACGGCCGACAATGTTTTCATCATCAAGCGGGGGCAGATCTTCACGCCGCCGATCTCGGCGGGCGCGCTCCGTGGGATCACGCGGTCGGTTGCGTTCGACATCGCCGCGGAGCTCGGAATCAAGATCACCGAGACTGACGTGACGCGTCACGATGTTTTTGTGGCGGACGAATGTTTCCTGACGGGGACCGCAGCGGAAGTTATCCCGGTGGTGAAGGCGGACGGTCGCACGATCGGGACGGGTCAGCCCGGTTCGATCACTCTGCGCATGATTAGCCGCTTCCGGGAAATGACCCGCGCAACTGGTACATCGATCTTTGCCTAACCGGACCGAAAGCGGTGTCGGCGCAAAAGGTGCTCAGAGTGAACGTTGAATGTTTCGAGCGTTTCGAGGTCTAATCTACAGAGATGTTGTGCGACGTTTGCAAATGCAATGATGCGACGGTCTTCCTGACCCAAATTCTTGAAGGCAAAATGCAGAAGGTGAACCTCTGCGATGCCTGCTCGAAGGAGAAAGGCGTCCAGGATCCGACCGGTTTCGCGCTGGCGGACCTGCTCCTCGGGATCGGCGCGGCTGAGGAGATCGAAAAAGGGACGCCGTCCCAGAAATGTCCGATGTGCGGGTTCACGCAGGCCGATTTCAAAAAAACCGGCCGGCTCGGTTGCAGCGTCTGTTACGTGACCTTCGCCGAGGGGCTGACCAGTTTGTTGAAAGCAATGCACAAAGGCACCGAGCACGTGGGCAAACTTCCGCAACGGGCTCATCGCGAAGTAGAGAGGGACGATCGAATGCGCGTGCTCAACGAAGATTTGCAGAAGGCGGTTGCGGAGGAGAATTACGAAAGTGCCGCAGCCTTGCGCGACCAGATCAAGCAGCTCGAGCACGAGAAAGCGGTCTTGCCATGAAGTTCGCGAACATCATGTCGACCGGTGGCGAATGGCTGCGCGGTGAGGGGCCCCATCATCAAATCGTCATCAGCAGTCGCGTCCGACTGGCGCGGAACCTGAAGCAGCGCGCTTTTCCCGGCTGGGCGAAAAAGGCGGAGCGGAGCGCGATTCTCGAGCTCATCAAGCCGCGCGTGGAGGAACTGCCCGAGATGCAGGATTCCTTTTCGGAATTGTTGCAGGACCTGTCCGCGCTCGAAAAACAGGTCCTGGTCGAGCGGCATTTGATCAGTCGCGAACATGCCATGAAGAACGTGGGGAGCGCGGTCATCATGAATCGTCGCCAGACGTTGAGCATCATGATCAACGAGGAAGATCACCTCCGGATGCAATCGATCCGATCCGGCCTCCAGTTGAAAAGCGCTTTCAAACTCGTCGACAAAGTGGACAGCACTCTGGAGTCGAAACTCGACTTCGCCTACGATGCGCGCCTGGGTTACCTCACGGCCTGTCCGACCAATGTCGGCACCGGGATGCGCGCCTCCGCCATGCTCCACCTGCCTGGCCTGGTTTTAAACGAAATGATCAACCAGGTCATTCAGGCCGTGAACAAGATCGGGCTCGCCGTTCGTGGCCTCTATGGCGAAGGCACTGAGGCAATGGGCAATCTCTTCCAGATCTCGAACCAGACGACGCTCGGCGAAAAAGAGGACGAAATCGTGGTTCGTCTCAGCAAGGTGATCGAGACGATCATCGAGAAGGAACACGACGCCCGCCAGATGTTGATTCAAAAAAAATCGGACACGCTCTGGGACCAGATCGGCCGCGCTTATGGGGTTTTGACCTTCGCCCACGCGATGTCCTCGAAGGAAGCGCTCAATCTTTTGTCGATCATGAAGCTGGGGATCGATCTAGGGGCCTTCCCGGAAGACCGGCGCCTGCCGATCGACGAACTGTTCATCGACACCCAGCCGGCCCATTTGCAAAAGAGCTCGCAGCAGAAGTTGAACGCGGAGGAGCGCGACCATCTCCGGGCGCAAATCATCCGTGAGCGTTTGCGAGTGTTCCCTAAACCTGATATTACTAAAGTGGCGAAGGAATCGGAAAACGGAACGGCTCCTGAGCCGCCGAACCAATGAATAATTTTACCCCGCGAGCCCAGCAAGTCCTGGCGCTCGCCCGCAAAGAAGCCGATCGCTTCAATCATAATTACGTCGGGACCGAGCATCTGCTCCTCGGCCTGATCAAGCTGGGGCAGGGCGTGGCCGTCAACGTCCTCCAGAAAATGGGGCTCGATCTCGAAACCGTGCGGATGGAAGTCGAGAAGCAGGTCGGTTCCGGGCCGGAAACCAAGATGGTCGGCAACATTCCCTATACGCCGCGGGTGAAGAAGGTCCTCGCTCTCGCGGGCAAGGAAGCCAAGGCGCTAAACCATTCTTATGTCGGCACCGAACACATTTTGCTTGGCCTCTTGCGCGAAGGCGAAGGTGTCGCCGCCCGGGTCCTGAAGAGTCTCGAGGTCGATATCGAACGCACCCGGAACGAAATTCTCAAGGAGCTCGATCCGAATTTTACGCCGCCCGAATCGGAGCAGGAGGGTGGAGGGGAGCCTTCCTCCGGGAAGAAGGATGTCAAGACGCCGGCCCTGCGCGCGTTTGGCCGCGATCTGACTGAGCTGGCAAAAAAAGGCGAACTCGATCCCGTCATCGGTCGTCACAACGAAATCGAGCGCGTTATTCAGGTGCTCTGCCGGCGGACGAAAAATAATCCCGTGCTTCTCGGCGAAGCGGGCGTGGGCAAGACCGCGATCGCGGAAGGGCTCGCGCAGGAAATTGCCAACGGCAATGTGCCTGAGTTGCTGCGCGACAAGAAAGTCGTGACGCTTGATCTCGCCCTCATGGTGGCAGGGACGAAATACCGGGGCCAGTTCGAGGAACGGATCAAGGCCGTGATGGATGAGATTCGCCGCTCCAAGAACGTCATTTTGTTCATCGATGAATTGCACACCATCGTCGGTGCGGGATCGGCGGAAGGCGCCATGGACGCATCCAATATTATCAAACCGGCCTTGAGCCGTGGTGAATTGCAGTGCGTGGGCGCGACGACGCTGAACGAGTATCGCAAATATATCGAGAAGGACGCCGCGCTGGAACGCCGGTTCCAGACGGTGAAAGTGGATGCCCCCACGATCGATGAAACGATCCTGATCCTGAAAGGACTGCGTCCGAAGTACGAGCAGCACCATAAGGCGAAGTTGACCGACGAAGCTCTTGAGACCGCGGTGAAACTTTCCGAGCGCTACATCACGGGCCGCTTTCTGCCTGACAAGGCGATCGACGTCATGGACGAAGCCGGCGCGCGGGCCCGGATCAACGCGATGACCCGGCCCCCCGACGTCAAGGAGATCGAACGCGAGATCGAAGAGATCCGCGTCGAAAAAGAGGCGGCGATCAAAGCCCAGGATTTCGAGAAGGCGGCCTCCCTGCGCGACAACGAAAAGCAAACCAAGGAAAAGCTCGACAGTATTTTGACGAAGTGGCGGGAGGAGCGCGAGGAGAAGGAAGTCCTCGTCACCTCCGACGACATGATGCACATCATTTCGAAGGTGACTGGCGTTCCGCTCCAGCGAATGGAGCAAAAGGAAACGCAGAAACTGCTCGCGATGGAAAGCGACTTGAGGCTGCGCGTCATCGGTCAGGACGAGGCGGTCAGCGCCATCAGCAAAGCATTGCGACGTTCCCGCGCGGATCTGAAAGATCCCAAGCGGCCGATCGGATCGTTTGTCTTCCTCGGGCCAACTGGAGTGGGCAAGACGTTCCTGGCGCGGACCCTGGCCGAATTCATGTTCGGCGATTCCGACGCCCTCATCCAAATCGACATGTCGGAGTACATGGAGAAGTTCACCGCCTCCCGGTTGATCGGTTCGCCGCCGGGCTATGTGGGTTATGAAGAAGGCGGTCAGCTTTCCGAAGCGGTCCGGCGCCGTCCCTATTCGGTGGTGCTCTTTGACGAGATCGAGAAAGCCCATCCCGACGTCATGCATTTGCTCCTCCAAATCCTGGAGGATGGCAAAGTCACGGATTCGTTAGGCCGGAAGATCGATTTCCGGAACACGATCATCATCATGACGTCGAACGTAGGCGCGGACCTTATCCGGCGCCAGACGACCATGGGATTCGGAGCGCCCAAGGACACCCACGATTACGAAACGATGCGCGAGAAGATCCTCGAGGAAACGAAGCGGGTGTTTAAGCCCGAATTCCTGAATCGGCTCGATGAGATCATCGTCTTCCACACTCTGAGCAAACCGGACCTGTTGAAGATCGTCGACCTTGAAGTCGACAAGGTGAAACGCCGCCTGAAGATGAAAGAAATCGAGATCGTGCTCGACGAGCCGGCGCACGAATTCGTGATCAACAAGGGATACGACCCGACTTACGGCGCCCGGCCGATGCGACGAGCGGTTGAGCGTTATCTCGAGGATCCGCTCGCGGAAGAGCTGCTCAAAGGCACTATCAAAGCGGGCGATATCGTCGAAGTGACAGTGGCCGGGGAGAAGCTCGGGTTCCATGTCGCCGAGCCACACGGCAGCCCCGCAGCGAGCGCGAGCTAGCTGTAGCCGGGATCGATGATCCCGGTCGAGCAGATGCTGAACGAAGGCCGGGATCGCCGAGCCCGGCTACAGTCATGCCCGCGGATGAGCGTCGGCGTAGGCTTTCTTCAACCGCTCCACCGTCACATGCGTGTAAATTTGCGTGGTCGACAAACTGGCGTGGCCGAGCAACGCCTGGACGCTGCGTAAATCGGCGCCGCCATCAAGAAGGTGGGTGGCGAAACTATGCCGCAGCTTGTGCGGACTTACGGCGATTGGGATGGATGTATGCCGCAGATAGCGCCTTAACGTCAGCCAGATCGATCGCGGCGAAATGCGGCGGCGGGATTTGTTGAGAAAGAGCGGTCCACCAGGAACATTCGCGGCGGCGCGATAACGCGACACCGATTCAAGCGCCGGCAACCCGACCGGGCAAACGCGTTCCTTGCGCCCCTTGCCGAGAATGCGGACCGACTCGGTGTAGATGTCGAGGTCGGCGACGTTGAGCGAGGCCAGCTCGGCCAGGCGCAGACCGCTGCTGTAAAACAGCTCCAGGATGGCGGCGTCGCGCAAGGGCATCCAGGAGGGAGCCGCTTTCTCTTTCGGAACCCGCAACGGAGCGGTGAGCAGTTCGTCGATCTGTTTCGGTGTGAGCACAAGGGGTAGTTTTTTTTCCGCTTTTGGCAACTGCAACTGACGGACCGGATCGAGCGGCAAATTTTTTCGCTCGACCAGAAATCGGTAAAAGGTGCGAAAGGCCGAGAATTGGAGACGAATATAAGAACGGGCCTGTCCGTTCTTCATCAGGTCAAAAAGGTAGTCGCGGAAATCATTCGCGCTGCATTTCTCCCAGGAGTGGACGTTTTTTTGGGCACGGAACGCGGCCAGGGCCTGCCGATAAACAACGAGCGTACGCCCGGAGACATTTCGCTCTACTTCGAGGAAGCGAAGGAACTCCTCGGCGAGTTTGTCGCGGGAGTGAGGCGCGGCCACGATCCTACTCGGGCTTTTCTACCTGAAGACGTCCGATGGCAGACCGGGCGCGATCGCTGTACTGGCTCCGAAAAATTGGGGCCGGGTTGGTCGAGATCAACTCGTATCGTTTCAGGACGAACTCGGGGTAAAAGCCGTTACTGGCCGGCTCGTAGACGGTCTGCCCGCTGAAGGAGCCGTAAAGTTTGTATTCGTAATTGCTATCGCTGCCGAAACTCAGTTTTTCGCGGTCCGGCGCGAGTTTTTCCTTTTCATTCAACACCACCAGCTGGGCCGTGCTCCAGGGCTGTCCAGGCTTCCGGACGTAACCCCAGAATTTGAAAACCGAGCCCTTAAAATATCTATGCCCGATAAAATAATCCCCGGGCGGTTCGGCCGATATTTTTTGCGCGGCATCGATCCGGGCTTGCTGAATTCCCTGCGGCATGGTCGTCCCGCAGCCAGAGAAGAGAAATAGGGTCAAAAAAGCTTCGAAAGCGAAAACAATCCGAAACGTGGGTTTGCTCATGGCCATTCTCCCTTTATCGCAGAGAACGTCTCCGCGCAATCCCTGTAGCCGCATCGCTCTGCCAGGCGTCCGGTCGATTCGCGTCACGGTGCGGCGGCGACAGGAAGCGGCAGTCGCGCCCGCGATTCAGATTTTGCATCGTTCGCAGCTTCCTTCTACGATGGTCTGGTGCTGGAACTGGAAGTCTACGCGGCCGGGGTGCGCGATCTGAACAAAATCCTCGAGCTGGATATCGAACTCGGGCCGATCGCCGGACTCCATTATAAGGTCGATCGCAACCATGACATTGTTTACATGGAACTCGAAGCCCCCACGGTGACCTTTCGCGAAATCCGTTCGATTTTTCGCAAGCTCGGCCTTGAGCCGAAATTCGTCGGCGCGATCCCGGCGGAACTGCGGCCCAGGACTAAG
>JBBRMO010000009.1:0-15716 GCA_038230815.1 Chthoniobacterales bacterium | reverse complement strand
GGGCCGTACTATATCCGTTATTGGGGAGCGAGCCTCCCCTGGTCGAGTTCTTCGCGAATCGACGCGCCGGCGTCGCTGAAAATTTCCTGTAGAACGCGCGGGTAAAGGAAAAAAGTCGGCCCGAGATCGAACTTGTAACCCTCGGCTTCGATACTGGACGTCCGACCGCCGATGATCGGGAGCCGCTCCACGATTTTCACATCCAATCCCTGGCTCGCGAGAAGAATGGCCGTAGCCAACCCGCCCGGTCCCGCACCGACAATCAAGACTCGCCTTTTCATGGCCTAAAGCCTTGTCCGAACGCCGCAGGCCCGAAGCGCGCACCAACCGCGTGACGCTTCGAAGAGGAGGAAGGCAGCGCCCCCCAACAGGGTGAGAGCCACTACCGGGTGACTGCCCCACAGGAACCCGCCGCTAATTGCGAGGGGAAGCGCGGCGATCGCCCGCAGGGTTCTTCCAGGCCTGTCGAGATTCGGCTGAAATAGCCGTCGCACTTTTGTGGTCATGGCTAAAGCGTTTGGGTGACCGCTCGACTCGCCGCTGGAAAAAGTGGCTGCACGCCAGCGGGATGGGTGTCGCTCGCCGGCACGTGGTCCGCGAGACGCTCCTTCCGGGCTATTTCAGCGGCGTTGAGAACGCCTTTGACGATGACCGCGCTGACGACGACACCAAAGGCGAAAATCGGGAAGAGATATTCAAACATCGATGCTCCTCCGCGCGACGGCGTTCGCGAGCAGGACCAAACGGACGCCGACCCACAAGCCGAGAATGCTTGGGACCCAGAGCCCGACGAAAACGCCGTAATCGCGATTTACCAAGAACCAAAGCCCGACACTAACGAGAAGACTGGCGACGGCGGCGATGAGGAATGGGTGATCAATTTTCGTAAACATATTTTTGGAATTCAGCAGGTGATTACCCGGACTGTCTAACTTTTGACTAATGTTGTCAAACATTTGTTTAAGATCAATTTTCGCTCTCGATATTCCTGCCACTTGCGAGTGATGGGCTGTAAATCGGCATCCCTGAAAAGTTTTGGCGTTTGCGGATGTCGAATATATGTCTAACTTGATTCATGGCAGACGCGCACCACTCGATCCGGATCGCTTCCGCGCGCAGTGGGGTGTCGCCTCACACCATCCGGATCTGGGAAAAACGTTATCGCGCGGTTCGCCCGGAACGCACGGCCACGAATCGCCGTCTCTATTCGGATGCGGAGATCGAGCGCCTCACTCTGCTTCGCCTCGCGATCGATGGCGGCCACAGCATCGGCAACGTCGTGAGCTTGACGGCGCCGAAACTCCGTTCTTTGGTCGGGGGCGCCTCTTCCAAAACGATTGGCTCCGCGCCAGGCTCACCAGCCCAGGGCTTTCACGACAGTTGCTTGAGAGCGGTCAGGTCGCTCGACGCCCGGCAGCTGGAACAGGATCTCCAGCGGGCCCTGGTTGCACTAGGCCACCAGGGTTTGCTTCGTCAGGTGGCCGCGCCACTGGCTCAAACCGTCGGGGAGCTTTGGCGCTCCGGCGTGATCACGGCCGCGCACGAGCATTTCCTCACCGCCAGTTTGAAAGTGTTTTTGGGGAATGTCGCGAGCCAGTTTGCCGTCTCGTCCGTAGCCCCATCGATTGTGATTGCCACCCCTTCGGGACAATTGCACGAGCTCGGTGCGGTAATGATCAATGCCGCAGCCGCCCAGGTCGGTTGGCGCACGACTTATCTCGGGGTGAGCCTGCCTGCGGCAGAGATCGCGGGCGCGGCTGTCCAAAGCCAGGCCCGGGTCGTGGCGCTCAGCATTGTTTATCCCGAAGACGATCCCAATTTGCCTGACGAGTTAATGAGCCTGCGCCGATTTCTTGCCCCTGAGGTAAAGATCCTGTGCGGCGGCCGCGGGGCGGCTGCTTACGGCGACACGCTGGTCCGGATCGGGGCGATGCAGCCTGGAGATATCGACGCTTTCCTGCAACAACTCGATGGACTTCGGAAGCCACGATCCCCGGGAAGATCTTGATGCCGGGGAACGGCAGGCTGCGTTGGAAAAAATACCGTCGCCCCGGAAACAGGTTTCAATGGATCGCGTAAACTTCGACCACGGCAATGCCCGTACTGTTGTTAACGCCGCGGACAATCGCAGTATAAGTGGCGTTGTTCGCCGATAAGGTGCGGACGATAGCCGATTCCAGGTTATTAGTCGGCGGCACTCCGCTGTCGATGATGGCTTGTTTATTTGGGCTATCGACCCAGTTATCATTAGACTCTACAACCGCGCCATTGGAGTCTCGTAGTTCTAACATGGGATCAGCCAGTTTCCCAGGCACAGATAGCGATGGGCCTATCGCGCGGATAATTACCTTTTGCGAGGTTTGACCTACTACGATGGTTCCGGCAAAGAGGACGTTGTCGCCAGTTTGAACGAGGCCGCGGGTGGAAATGTTCGCGAGCCGTGAATCCGCAGTGCGATCCAGGTCGTATGCCTCCACGACGCCAACTCCGGTGCCGTTATTCGCCCCGCGAAGAATGGCCGTATAGCCGGCGTTGTTAGCCGGCAAGGTGCGCACAATCGCTGATTCGAGGTTATTAGTCGGCGGTACTCCGCTGTCGATGATGGCTTGTTTATTCGGGCTATCACCCCAGTTATCGTTCGCTTCCAGGAGCGTCCCACTTCCATCTCTAAGCTCCAAGGTAGGATCAGCCAACTTACCCGGCAACGATAAAGAGGGACCTATCGCCCGGATGATCACTTTCTTCGGTTGTGTGCCCGTGATGATAAAGCCGCCGATTAACGCGTTGTCCCCGGTGCCCGCGACCAGGCGAGTCGAAATATTGCCCAGGGAACCAGGCTGCAAAACCACTGCCGGCGCCCATGCCGGCATGCCCGATCCAGCCCCGCGCAATTGCCGCAGGCCGCTCCCGTCGACATTCACGATGTAAACCTGATCGCTCCCCGGCTGCGCTAGCTGGTATCGCGCGCCAGACGAATCAACATACTGCGGACTTGCGTCAAAAACGAGCGCGCTGCCGTCCGGCGACCAGTCGAGTGTCGTCACGTAGTATCCTTGCGACAGGTTCAATACCGTAGTGTCCGCGCCTGTATTGATGTTGATGATATGGAGCGACTGCTGATCCGGGTCGGGCACGTAGCCGTTTGCATAGCGGGCGATCTGGAAAGATCGCACGTAAGCGACGAGAGCCCCATTGGGCGAGAACTTCGGCTGATAATCGTGTTCGCCGTAAACGTAGCCGTCAGTCGGCGTAGCGACCTGATCGGCGTGCGGAGTCGTCAGCTGCCGACTATTGCCTGCGCCGGTCACCGGCTCGCCTAGAGAAATCGCGGTTGTCTCACCTACCCCGTTGCCGCTCTGCAGACGTGTGTCGGTCTTGACGGGATAAGCCAATAAGTTCTGCGTCGGCGACCAGGAGACTCCCTCACCGTCGTGATGCAAGTTATCCCGGATAGGTCCGGCATGGACGATCGCCAAAGAGCCGCTCTGACCATTAGCAGCGTAAATTTGGAGAATGGGCGTGTTACTTGAGCCATTCGAGTTCGTCGCGCTGTAGACGGAGTTTATCGCCAGGGACTGACGATCCGGCGAGAAGGCTTTGTGATAGCTGGACACATAATTGGAGCTCGACCCGTTCACTGCGTCCTGATTGTTGGTCACGTTTTGTCTCGCGCCGTTTGCCGGATCAAAAATGTATACGTTTAGTGTGTGCTGGGTCGGCCGGTCCGGGTCAGTGGCGGACAGCGCGATGAGCGCGCGGTCGCGTGACCACGCGGGAAAGGCGAGATTGGCAAACGGCGTTGCCACCGGCGAGTCTCCGCTTCCGTCAGAGTTGACCTGACGGAGCTGAAAGGTGGAGCCGTTGAAGGCGGTGTAGAGAATTTGCGCGGAAGCTGGCAGTGCCATCCCCAGGAAACAGGCGAGCGCGATGGTTAGATTTCTTAAAATAACGAGCAGGTTTGTCTTCATCATGGGTCCTCAAAGAAGCAACGTGCGAAAAAGAGGCCAAAAGAGACATCGCGTTGAAGTTTTTTTGACACGCGGTCCCACTAACTCGGCTAAATTCAGCGACCAAGGAAGATCTGGCCATCGGCCTGCAGGGACAGGCTGTGACTCGTCGCCTATCGCTTGCGATGCGAGAATTGGCGGGAATTTGGAGTGGCTACCCCGCATAGATTCGAACTATGAATAACGCCTCCAAAGGGCGCTGTGTTACCGTTACACCACGGGGTATCGAAATTTTTGGTTTCGATCGCCGATTTTAGGTCTCGGCGCTCTCCGCTCACATTCTTAGAGCGCAAATTGCAATGCGCAATTCGCAATTAGTCGCCAACCGCGAGAGCGGGCGCCGGGAGCCGGATGTCGACCGTCGTGCCTTTGCCTTCCACGCTCGAGAGGGAGATCTTCCCGTCGTGCGCGGCGACGACGGATTTCGCGATCGCCATTCCCAGGCCGGTGCCGTGCGATTTCCCGTGGGTGACGAAGGGTTCAAAAAGCCTGGGCAGTAATTCCGCCGGAATCCCGACGCCGGTATCCGAGATCCGGATGACCACCTGGCCGTTCACCAGGTCCGTGCTGATGGTGAGGATGCCGCCGCCGGGCATGGCCTCGCGCGCGTTCTTGATCAGGTTGGCCAGGACGCGAATGAACCGCGGAAGATCGATGACCACATTCCCGTCGTACCGGATGTTTTTTGCAAACTGAATGTTGTGTCCAGGCAGCAACCGGAGGGCTTGCTGGTTGAGCTCATCGAGCAAACGCCAGATGGAAACGGTTTCGCAGGAGAGCGAAGTTGAACCGCGCGCGTAGTCCAGCAGTTCCTGCGTCATCGAAAGCATTCCGTCCACCGCCTTGTCGGTCATCGCGGTCAGCTCCCGGATGCGGACATCGGTGGTGTCGCGGGCAATCAAATCCGAACAGCACCGCACGATGCAGATAGGGTTCTTCAGGTCGTGAATGATTGAATTGGCCATGGCGCCGACGAGGCTCAGGCGCTCGGACCGCATGACTTCGGTGATGAAATGTGAGTTCACACTGCGCAGTCGCTGGGTGACCGAACGGAGAAAATTCATGTGTAACCGGCTGGGCGCGAGCTCGAGAATGTGCTGAAACGTGGGCTCATCGACGGTGCCAAGAAGGGTTGACTCGACCGCGGTGGCCATGGCAGAGCGCGGCTCGCCGTCGAGCAGCGCCATTTCGCCGAAGAAATTCCCCGACTGAATGAACCCGAGTGTTTCCTGCTGGCCGCCCCGGCCGGACTTCGAGATTTTCACCGACCCCTTCCCGACGAGATACATCAGATCGCCGGGATCTCCCTCACGGAAGATTACATCGCCGGCGCTCAGTTGGACCACTCGCACGTCGGGCGCGATCTTTTCCAGCAAGCCGGACTCGATTCCCTCGAACAGGCGATTTTCCGCGAGCTGACCGAACGCTCTGGCGGGACAAGCACTCATAAGTGGCGGCAACGATTAGGAGGCGGCGAGCGTATTTGCAACGCAACCAGAACGCGCCCTCTTCGCACCTTCCAGGACGGCGCGGACGTGCGCTACCAGTTCGGAGGGCCGGTGCGGCTTCCGGAGAAATCCGGCCATCCCCTCCGCAACCAATCGGTCGAGCCGTTCTTTTGCGATGAAACCGGTATTGAGAAGGACAACGACATCGGGGTTAATGCCCCGAAGCCGGCCGAACGTTTCTTCGCCGTCCATGAAAGGCATCGAAAGATCGAGCAGGACGAGATCGAATTGGCGCGGGCTCTTTCGAAAGAGGTCCAGGCATTCGAAGCCCGACTGGGCGGTTTCGACCTCAAACCCTTCCTCGGAAAGAATGCGTTTTGCCAGGACAAGGGCCATCGGTTCATCATCGACCACGAGCAGGCGCCGCATCTTCTTGGGCGCCGGGCTCGGCGTCCTCCGTGGTCGCGCGAATTCAACGAGCTCCGGGTGAAGCAGAATTTTTTGATCGGTCCCGCCGGCGTGCTCGGCGAGTTCTGCGGTCACGGCAGCCGCGCGATCCACGCTCGTCCGCAGCATGTCAAAATACTTTTCCGCCCCTTCGTTTCCAGTCCAGATATTTTCAATCGCGGCGCTGGTTCCGGAAATGATTTCCAGGAGGTTGTTTAACTCGCTGGCCGCTGCCTCATTGGCCTTCTTGGTCGGGTCGTTTGAAGAGTCAACGTTCATTGCGGGAAGCCCTGATCATTGGTGAAAGTGTTTGCCTGATCGCGGGTGACGGAAGGCTCGAGCGATGGGGGTCCTTGGTGTGGCCTTTGCCATTGTCCGGATGCCCATCCCCGTTGTGGTCGCCTTTGGTCCCATCGCTACCATCCCCGACAGAAGGATCAGGTGTTGGTGAAGTATGGGGTGTCGCTGAGGGGTTGGGGGAGGACTGGGGTCCGGGAGTCGGAGAGGATTGGGGCCCGGGCGTGGGAGTGGACTGCGTCGGGGAGGATAGAGGCTCCGGCGTAGGCGAGGATACGGGCCCCGGCGTAGGGGAGGCGGACGTAAGGGCGCTGGGAGTTGGCGCCGGCGTGGCGGCGGGCGAGACGAAGCCCGTCGATCCGGACGAAGTGGTGGTCGCTACGGTAAGGCTTCGTCCCTGTTCATTTCGCGCCAGAACATCGATGATATTGCCCGTGCTGTTCAGGGCTGTCGTGCCCGATCCGTGAATGGCAACGTCGGTTACGACCAAATCCCGCGTCCCTTTGTCGTGCTCCTGTAGGGCGATCTCTTTCTCGATTAAAGCGACGCTGGGCAGGGAACTGCCGTCCTTTTTCTTGGACATGTTTACCAGCGATGAAGTGTGCACGATTTTCTTCAGATCGACCGAAACCGGTGGCGGAATTTTTTTGGCATCGGGGCGCATGAGAACCATTCGACCTGGACGCAAAACGACGGAGTCACCAAAGGGGCCGTTGACCGACAAGCGCAGGCTGCCCTCCAGGACGAGCACTTTGATATGTTTCGACGGCGTGTATTCCATGAGGATGGTGGTGCCGGTTATGGCAGCCGTCACGGAAGCCGTGCGGATTTTTGCGCCGCCCAGTCCTTTCGGCACCTGGAGAAGTATGGTCCCTTTCTCCAAGGAGAGATCGCGCGTTCCGGCCTTGAAGCTGAAGGTAGTTTCGGGGCCGAGCCGGGTGAGGGTGTTGTCCTGAAACAGAAGCTCCGAGCGCGATTTCACGCCGGTTTTGAGTTCCATTTCGTCCCTGATGGTCTCGTGCAAGGCAGCGGCGTGCGAACCCTTGGCCGGGTCCAACACCTGCACTTTGTTAAGGATTTTGGTGACGCGAGCTTCGGTCAAAGGCCCTCCAAGCGCGGAAAAGCCGAGGGAGCCGGTGACGGCAACGAGGAGGATCAGTCGTAAAATGCGCATAGGTATCGAGGTCCCGGGTGAAGAAAGCACCAAGCATGCCTTCGCTAGAATTTCCATAACACCAGCCCGCTGTGTCTGTTTCGGCGGTGGCGCTCCTAGAAACGAAAGCAAACTGCCAGTCCGCCGCCGGCATCGGCGACGTTATAATCAAACCCGGTCGTGTCGGATCGATTAGCACCGAAGGAGACGAAGGCGTTCACATCAACGTAGCGGTTGATGTGGTAACGAATGTTTGCTGCGACGACCTGGTTGCAGTCGGTTCGGTCGGCGCGGTTGTAAAAATAGCCGGCAACACGGTAAGAAATTTCGGCGTCGAAAGAGTGCGTGATTTGCCAGTGATAGCTGGCAAAAATCGCGGCCTGCTGGCGTTGCGCCGAGGAAGGCTCGGCGATTCCGCCACTCGCGGTGACGCCGAGCGTAAAGGCTTGCGCTTGCCCGACAGCAAAAGTCCTTTGCGCGCCGATACTGAATTCGTGGTCGCGGAGAATCTCCTGGCTGTGGCGATCAAGGAGCTCGATAAAATCGTAGCGGGCAAAGAGGGCGACATCGTGGAAGTGCTCCGGGCTCCAAAAAAGCGCCGCGCCCACACCGAGGTTCTCGAAATCCAAAACCGAAGTGCTGTTATAACGGAAGATCGAGGCGTGGCTGGCAAGTTGGCCTTCGAGATGCGGATTGATCCGAGGCGTCCAGCTGACTCCCGCATTCGTGACCACGAAAGCATCGTCGATTTTGTTGTGGGGAGTCAGCGCGGCGTTGTCGGTGTAAAAGATTGAAGTATCCCCCGCGACCACGACGGTAGGGACGTACTCGCGCTTTTTAAGGATGAGCTGCGTCCCGAAGCTGTCATCCGATTCGGCGTCGCTCTGATCGTCGGCCAGGGCCGTACCGTCGGCATTCACGGAACTAGACCCGGGCGTGCTTTGAAACAGCCGCGCCCGCTCGATGGGAGCATTGGATTGCTGGGCCAGGGCCAGTGAAAAGGGGACCGATGCCAGGCAGGCGAAGATGATTCGAACCGTCGAAGAACTCACGCCGGGTCTTTAGCAGTCCCCATGCCTCCGGGGCGGAGCCGCCCCGGGGAGTTGTCTGCCGCAGGGCACAGATTTCGCTTGCCGTTCGAGTGATCCGCATGAAGCGCGCCTTTCTTATCAGTTGCGTTGCGTTCGCAGGCCTGGGCGGCTTGCTCCTCCTGGATTCTTACCAGCCTTTCGCGTATGTCAGCGTCCGAAATCTTTTCCAGGATACTCTCACGCGTTCCGGCAGGCCTGCGCAGCGCGATCCGAACCTGGTCTTCCTGGCCATCGATTCCGATTCAATCAGCCTGGAGGAAACCGCAGATCTCGAGAAACTCTACGGGCTCAAGGACGCCAATTCCCCGGAAGAACGGGCTCTACGATTAATGTGCCGGCGATGGCCCTGGCCGCGCGAAGTTTACGGCCTCATCCTCGAGCGCCTGGTCGATGCCGGAGCAAGGGTGGTGGTATTCGACCTCACATTTCCGACCGCGACCGACGGAGACGCGCCCTTTCGCCTTGCCCTCGAGCGCCATAAAGATCGCGTGGTGATCGGAAGCAATTTTCTCTCGGCGCCTTCGCGGGAATCCTCCACCGCTGGCACAATTTATACCCGGCCAGCCGACAGTCTGGTTCCCCAAACCGACGCGGCCGACGATCGCGTTGCGTTCACCAATTTCTGGCCCGACGACGATGAAGTGGTCCGCCGCGCCCGTTACTCCATGACTTTTGAGGAGGCTGAAGGAAAGATGTCCCGGCCGGGCTCGGAGCGTTTTCTTTCCCTCAGCGCAACGGCTCTTCTGAAAGGCGGGTTCCCGGGCGCCGTTCCTTCCGATTCCAGTGGCCGATTGCTCCGTTTTGTTGCAGCTCCACGGGAAGGTTTTGCTCCCCGGTCCATCTTTGAAATTTTCGTGCCGGACTACTGGCAGCATAACTTCCAGGGCGGCGAATTTTTTCGTGGAAAAATCGTCGTGATTGGCGCCGAAGGGAACTGGCAACACGACGAACATCCGACGCCGGTAGGAGTGATGCCGGGACCGGAAATCCATTTAAACGCAATGAATGCCGCGCTGCACGACGGCTTCATCGAGGAGTTGTCGCCATGGGCAACGCTTGGTTTAACAGCGATCGCGGGTCTCTTCGCCGTGGCTCTGTCGATCTATATCCGATCCCCCTGGCTCCGGATCATCACGCTGGCAGTCGCTGACGGCCTGGCTTTCTGGGTCGCGGTGCTCGTTCTTAATCGCGCCTCTGTTTTTGTTCCGCTGGTGGCGCCCGTCGCCGAGCTGAATTTCGTGGTTCTCCTTGGACTCATTTCCGATTTGACCCTGGAACGGATCGAAAAAGTTCGCCTCCGCCGGACCCTGGAAAAATACGTTTCGAAGAACGTGGTGCGCGAACTTCTCGATCAACCCAAGCTGTACGCCCAGTCGCTGGGCGGGGTGCTCAAGCCGGCCACCGTCTTGTTCTCCGATATTCGCGGTTATTCCTTCGTGACCGCGAGGAGCGACCCACAGGCTTTGGTCGCGCAATTGAACGAATATCTTACTGCGATGGTAGCTTGCGTCTTCCGCTACGGAGGCACGCTCGACAAATTTATCGGTGACGCGGTCATGGCGGTGTGGGGAAATACGCGCAGCGAAGGCATTCGCAACGACGCGGCAAACGCGGTGCGCGCCGCACTCGCCATGCGAGAGGAGCTGGTGCGTTTGAACAGGAGTTGGGGGGCTCGTGGTTTACCGCAGTTGCGAATAGGCGTTGCCCTGAACCATGGCGAAGTCGTAGTGGGGAATATCGGTTCGCCGCAACGGATGGAATTCACTGTCATCGGCGACGCGGTCAACGTCAGCTGGAAACTCCAGGAACTTACCAAGGATCTGGACGCCGATCTGATCGTCGGCGAAAACGTCATGAGGCTGGTGATTGAGGAGTTCGATCTCAAATCCCTGGGCAAGGCCACGATAGAGAGCTTGCCGGAGCCGCTGGAGATCTTCGAAGTGTGCGGGCTGCTCGAGCCGCAGACCTCGTATTTAAGCGCAGCCGGTCTCCGCTAAGACGCAGCCCCCCGGAATTCGCCCATTGGCGGCTCGCAAACCCTCGGGAACTGGGTATACTTTCGTTTCCGAGAAATGAACCAATTGTCCATTACTGACCTGCGCGTCTCGATTGCGGAACAGGAGATCATTCGAGGTCTTTCCCTCGCCGTTCCCAAGGGAGAGGTCCATGCCATCATGGGGCCGAACGGCTCCGGGAAAAGCACGCTCGCGAAAGTGCTTGCCGGCCATCCCGATTACAAAGTCATCTCCGGCAAGATCGAGATGGATGGCGAGAACATCATGGAACTGGAGCCGGATGAGCGGTCGCGGAAGGGGCTGTTCCTTGCCTTTCAGTACCCCAGCGAAATCCCCGGCGTAACGATCGCAAATTTTCTCCGTGCCGCTGTCCAGGCCCGCCTCCCCGAGGGCGAGGAGTTGGAGGCGACCGATTATTACGCCAGGCTTTACGAGAAGATGGACCTGCTTGAAATGGACCGCTCGTTCACCTCGCGCTCGGTAAACGAAGGATTTTCGGGCGGCGAAAAGAAGCGGAACGAAATTCTTCAGCTCGCCATGCTGGAGCCAAAATACGCCGTCTTGGATGAAACCGACAGCGGACTGGATATCGACGCGCTCAAGGTCGTGGCGAACGGCGTCAATTCATTGCGCGGGCCGAACATCGGAATTCTGGTCATTACCCATTATCAACGGCTGCTCGATTACATCATCCCCGATCACGTTCACGTTATGGTCCAGGGCCGGATCGTGAAGAGCGGTGGAAAAGATTTGGCGCTCGAATTGGAAGAAAAGGGTTACGAACGGTACGAAGCGATGGAAGTGGGCGAACCAGCCATCGCATAACGGACAATCTTATGGTCAAGGAAGCATCACCTTTGGAAATCGAGCGGAATATTGGGGACTTCGCGTATCCCGAAACCCACACGCACGACGCGGGAGTCGGCCTGACGGAAAAGACGATCCATTACATCTCGGACATCAAGGAAGATCCCGACTGGGTGCGCGAGTTTCGGCTCAATGCCTACAAAACGTTCCTGAGCAAACCGATGCCGACGCATTGGGCGAGCAAGGATCTGGAGGCGATTGTTTTTGACAACATCCGCTATTACCTGAGCGGTGGGACGCAGCCGAAACGCAATTGGGAGGATGTGCCGGACGATGTGAAACGGACGTTCGAACGACTCGGCATCCCGGAACAGGAACGGAAGTTTTTGGCGGGCGTCGAAGCGCAGTTCGACAGCGAGGCGGTTTATTCCAACATCAAGAAGGCCGTCGGCGAACAGGGCGTGATTTTCGTCGGAAGCCGGGAGGGGCTGAAAGATCATCCGGAGATTTTCCGGAAGTGGTTTGGGAAGGTAATTCCGACGGGCGATAACAAATTTAGCGCGCTCAACTCCGCGGTCTTCAGCGGCGGTTCGTTCATCTATGTGCCGCCGGGGGTGAAGGTGAAGCACCCGCTCCAGGCCTATTTTCGAATTAACGCCGAGAACTTCGGACAGTTCGAGCGGACGCTCATAATTTGCGATGAAGGCTCGGAGCTGACCTACATGGAGGGGTGCACAGCTCCGAAATTCAACACCGCCACGCTCCACAGCGCGGTGGTTGAGTTGGTGGCGCTCAAGGGAGCGAAGATCCAATACATCACGGTGCAGAACTGGTCGGCGAACGTTTTCAATCTCGTGACCAAGCGGGGTCTGGCGCACGAAGATGCGGAAGTGAAGTGGATCGATTGCAACATCGGCTCGCGCCTGACCATGAAATACCCAGGTGTCATCATGAAAGGGCGACGCGCCCGGGGCGAAGTGCTTTCGATCGCGCTGGCGGGCGACGGCCAGCACCAGGATACCGGGGCGAAAATGGTGCACGCGGCGGACGAAACGACGAGCAACATTATTTCGAAGAGCATCAGCATCGGCGAGGGACGCGCCACGTATCGCGGCCTCGTCCAAATCCCGAAGCATCTCAAGAACTGCAAAAACAACACGGAATGCGACGCCCTGCTCATCAACTCGACGAGCCGGACAGACACCTATCCTGCGATCACCGTCCGCGGCACCGGCAATTCCGTGCAGCACGAGGCCAGCGTTAGCCAGGTCAGCGCCGAGCAAATCTTTTACATGCAGCAACGCGGCCTGACCAAAGCACAGGCTATGAGCCTGAGCGTGAACGGTTTCGTGAACGATCTTGTTCGGCAATTTCCGATGGAATACAGCGTTGAGTTGAAGCGCCTGATCGAGCTTGAGATGGAAGGCTCGGTCGGCTAAGGTTCCGCCCCCAAGACACGGACGAGCAGCGGCGGTCTCGGGCCGCCCTTCGGGTTTCATTCTCCGGGTATGACCAATCAGACAGCCGTTCTCGACGAAGCTATGGAAGAACTCGAATCGCCGCCATTTCCGCGCGCGATCCTGGGTCCTTTCGCCGCCCGGTCCCCGGAACTTCCTGATTGGTTTCGGGAGCAACAGGGTGCGGCCTGGGCGAAGTTCGAGGCGCTGCCCTATCCCAATCGCAAGGACCAGCTCTGGCGTTTTTCGAATGTCGGTGCCCTCAATTTTTCCAGTTTCCACTTCGGCGCGCCCTTGAGTCAGGCGGAACGTGATCAGATTCTCGATCGCTCGACTGCGCTTCATGAGGTCGCCGGGCGTTTGATCTTTGCCGACGATCAATTGCTGCGGCGCGATCCGCTCCCGCAAAAACTACTCGCGGCCGGCGTTCTTCTGAAACCACTCGAGCGCGCCATCATCGAGGACGAGGATTTGTTCCGCCGGCATTTCATGGTGCAACCGGCTGCGCTCGGCTCGGCAAAGTTCGCGGCCTTGCACGAGGCGCTCGTGACCTCCGGAACGTTCGTCTATGTGCCGCGCGGGGTGGAAGTCGAGCTGCCGATCGAGATTTTTCACTGGCTTCATGGCGCGGAGGCGACTGTTTTCCCGCATACCCTCCTGATCGCCGACGAACTTTCGAAGGTGACGCTGATCGAGCATTTTCGTTCGGCTCACGGCGAACGAGCCGGGTTTGCCTGCGGGGTGAACGACCTCGTGGTCGGCCGCGGAGCGAAGGTAAACTACATCTGCGCGCAGAACTGGAACCAGGAAACGCTCGCGATTCAGATCAACGCCACCACGGTAGAACGCGACGCTTCCGCGCTGAGTTTAAACGTGAATCTGGGCGGCGCCTATTCGCGTTTTGAGAGCTTGAGCCGCCTCACCGGTGAAGGCGCGCGGAGCGACTTGCTGGCGGTGTCGGTAGGCGACACCGCGCAGGAATTCGACGCTCGCACTCTCCAGGACCATCTCTCTCCCCACACCACGAGCGACCTTCTCTACAAGAACGCCCTGAACGATCGGGCGCGCAGCACCTTCGGCGGCCTTATCCGGGTGGAACCGCACGCGCATTTCACAGATGCCTACCAGACGGTGCGCAATCTTTTGATGAGCGATGATGCCGAGGCGAACTCAATGCCCGGCCTCGAAATCCTGGCTGACAACGTGAAATGCAGCCACGGCGCGACTTCCGGCCAGATCGACGAGGATGAGATGTTTTATCTTCTCTCCCGCGGAATCCCCGCGACGGTTGCGAACCAACTTCTCGTGAGCGGCTTCCTCAATGAGGTCGTCGACCGGCTTGACCATCCGGCGATCGCCGCGCTGGTTCACGATCTGATCGAACAAAAGTTCGCGCGACGTTAATAGGTCGCGCGGCCGCTTCCTCCTCTAAGGCTTCCGCTAGTGCACGTTATAGATCTCGACCAGTCCGATGCCCGTCCCGCCGCTCTTCCCGGCCAGGATGGCGGTGAAGGCACCCGGTGGCAGCGATGTAAAGATGCCTGACTCCTTCGGGTCCGAAAGAGCGAGGCCGCTCGCGGTCAGTTGCGCGGCCGCGACCGGATCGTCTGTCCAGTTGTCGTTCGCGATCAGGAGCGCGCCATTGCCATCGTGCAGCTCGAGGGTCGGATCGGCCAGGACAGGGTTGAGGCCGAACTGGGCCAGCGACGGTCCAATCCCGCGCACGGCTATCCGGGTATTGCCGCTGTTCTTTCCGAGGATAAACCCTCCGATCATGACGTTGTTGCCCCCCAGGACAAAGCCACGCGTGCTGATGTTAGCCAGCTCCGAGTCAGCCGCCTGGTTCGTGTCATAGATTTCGACGAGACCTACACCGGTGCCGCTATCCTTCCCGGCCAGGATCGCGGTATAAGCTCCGGGCTGGAGGGTGGCGACGATGCCCGACTCTTTAGGATCCTGAAGACCCAAGCCAAGGGCAGTAAGTTGCGCCGCCTGCGCGGAGTTGTCCTGCCAATTGTCGCTGCCCACAATCAACGCCGAACCGTTGCGTAACTCAAGAGTAGGATCGGCCAGGACGCCGGTAATGCCGAATTGAGCCAGGGATGGTCCTATGCCACGTATGGCCACGCTCTTGGCCGCATTTCCCGTTATGATAAATCCCGCAATCAACACATTGTTTCCGGCTTCAACCCGCATCCGGGTCGCGATATTCAACGCCTGGGCCGGAGGTGCCGCTGTTGGCGTGGCAGTTGGAGTTGCTGTTGCCGTCGCTGTTGCAGTAGCCGTCGCAGTCGCTGTCGGCGTAGCCGTCGGGGTCGATGTCGCAGTAGCTGTCGGGGTTGAGGTAGGAGTAGCTGTCGGGGTCGGGCTCTGGCAAGAGTTGAAGGTCCAGTTGGCACCGTTGTTTCCCGAGTTGACCGCTCCCGCGACAGTAATGCTCGCGCTCCCTGCCTGGTCCTTAACGTCGAGATCTGTCATGGAAAAAGTTCCGCCGCCAGACCAGGCACGCTGCGTGCCGGCGACGGTCGAGCGAATCAGTATCTTGCTGGCGTCGCAGGTAGCAGGCCCACCGCCGTTGAGCTGGATCGTGCCGCTATTCGATACATTGCCGGCCAAAGTGAGAGAACCGGTGCCGAGATTCTTGAACGTGCTGCCGGCCGCGATTGTCAGGTTGCGGACTCCATTGATCGCCGCGCCCGCTCCGTCGACGGTCGTGGTATTGACGACGTTTACGTCCGCCGTCGGCCCAGCACTGCTATAGGTACCGGTGCCGGCGATCGTTTGTGTCGTCGAGGCGGCGCCTGCCACCCCTTTGAACTCCAACTGGCCACCGGTGGTGTTGGCCACCGCGCCGTTGTTGGTGAAGGTCGTACCCTGAAACTCGAGAAAGTTGTTGAACATGTCCAGCGTGCCGCCACTCGCAATCATGAAGTTCCCGTTCGGTGTGAGGGTACTGTTTTGCCTCAGGGTCGCCCCGTTATCAATCGTCACCTG